>NZ_JBSPKW010000018.1:0-138486 GCF_053848065.1 Mesorhizobium sp. BHscii
TACCTGAAGGTTGAAACCCAGGAGCCCGAACGCGAGAACCGGCGCGTCGCGATCCGCCGCATCGCGCCGCTGGTCGCACCCGTGGCGAGCTCCGAATAGGCCCCCATCCTTGTTTTTGAGCCGGCCGGGCAGGTAGCGCCAGGCTCACCATTGCAAGCCCGCTCATATACCCTGCGTATCGAGCGGGCCAAATAGGGGACACGCATCTAGCTCGGTCAAGATCCGCTTTCGCCACCTCTTGCGACATTGAGGTCGAAATCGAGTAACAACTGGATTGGGTCAAAGCGGTGAGTTCCACTGGAGGTCCCTATCTGGGAGAAAATTTGGGCCTGGAATGTCCGACTAGGGTCATGGGCGTGAATTCGGCAGGGTCGAACGAACTTCCGCAACGGGTCGAAAAGCGGTCGCAGGGAGCCTAACATGAAGGTCTGCGGCCCCGGTTCCAAAAAACCTCAGAACTTGTGTCGGATTGGTCAGGACCCGTTCGTCCTTGGGCAGGATCGACACTCCAATCACAAGGATAAATGATATGCCCAGTACCGTACGCCTGCACCGCGTCCTGGCAACCAGCCCAGAAAAAGTCTATCGCGCATTCGTTGAGGCGGACGCGCTCGCGAAATGGCTACCGCCCAACGGCTTTACCTGCACGGTTTATCATCTGGAACCCAAAGTCGGCGGCACATTCAAGATGTCGTTCCGCAACTTCACAACCGACAAAAGCCACGCGTTCGGCGGCGAATATGTCGAGCTCGTCCCGGGCGAACGCCTGCGCTACACGGACAAGTTCGACGATCCTAACTTGCCCGGCGAGATGCAGGTGACGGTGATACTGAAGAAAGTATCAGTCGGCACGGAGCTGGATATCACGCAGGCAGGCGTGCCGGACGTCATTCCAGCTGAGGCTTGTTATCTCGGTTGGCAGGAGTCGCTGCGAAACCTGGCAAGGCTCGTCGAACCGGAGATCAATCAATAGAGCATCATCCCAAAGGGGTCGGCACGGCATGAAAAGGCGGGAAAATTTCCCGCCTTTTTCTTGTTCCTTTGTCGTCTGATCAATGCAGGCGGCCACTGGCGTGGGCAAGCATCGTATAGACCTTGCCGGTGTCCGACGTCAGGTAGGTCTGCGCCATCATGTTGTCGCGGTCGTTGCGCGACACGTCCTTGAGCAGCTTTTCGAAATCGTCGCAGTAGCGGTCGACGGCGACGCGGAACTCCGCCTCCATCTGATATTTGCGGCGAATCTCGTCGAAAGTCTGCTGGCCCTTCAGCGTGTAGAGACGCCGCGTGAACACGTCACGCTCGCCGCGCCGGTAGCGGTCCCACAGCTCGATCGAGGCGTCGTGATCGATGGCGCGGGCGATGTCGACGGAAAGCGAGTTGAGCGACTCCACGACATGAAGGGGCGAGCGCTGGGCAGGGGCCGAGCGTGGCGCTTCCGAGGGTGCCGCGGGCTTGGCGCCCTCTTCGCGCGATGCCCCGGTCAAGAGATCGCGCACCCAGCCGCCCTGCGACGTACGGCCATTGGGGTCGCGCTGGCGCGGCGCCGTCTCAGCCGGGCGTTCCAGGTCGAGCGTGCCGCGCAGTGCGGCGTCACCCGATGGCGCCTGCGGGCCAAGAGGCTCCGGTTGCGGGCCCGGAGGACGGCGCTGCGGCTCAGCGGCGCGCGCGGCAGGCGCTTGCGGCGTAGGACGCAGGTTGCGCGGCTCCGAGGAGTCGGTGTTGCGGCCCGATTTCGCAACGATTTCAGATAGTTCCTTCAGCGCGTTGATCTGCTCGGAAACGGCGCGGCGGATGGCCGTGGTCGATTCCTTTGCCTCTTCCGGCATCTCGATGACGCCCTTCTTGAGCTCGGCGCGGGTGAGGTCGAGCTCGCTCTTGATCGAGCCGGCGGTGCGCCGCATCTCCTCGGTCGCGTCGGCGAAGCGCTTCGTTGCCGAATCAACGACGTCGGCGATGGCGGTACGGATCTTGTCCGCCGACTCCAGCGTCTTGCCTTCGGCGCTCTGCAACGTCTGGCCGACCAGATCCTCGAACGAGCGCATGACCTTTTCGAGATCCTCCGACTTCTTAACCAGGCCTACGGCGAGATCCTCCAGCGACGACTGTCTTTCCAACGTGTGTTCGAGGTTGCTCTGGGCCGAGCTCAACAGATCCGAAGCACTGGACAGCAATCGGCTGTGCTCGTCGAACTTGGTGGCGATCGAGGCAACCTCGCGCAAGGTCGCGGACGACAGCTCGGTAAGCCGTGTCGTGTTCGAATCGACCAGGCGTGCCGAACTGGCGAAGGTCTGCGCGGCTTTTTCCGTGGTCGCTGCAAAGCTTTGCGTGCTGCCGGTCAGGCGTTCGTCGACCTGGCCGAGATTGGCCGCCGCCTGCTCGATCAACTGACCGAGCTGCGAGCTAGAGGTGCTCATGCGGCCGATGAGATCGGCGACACTGTCGGCGAGCGTCGAGCGCGCGCCTTCGACGGCCGACAATGTTTCGGCCGTGCGGCTGGCGAGCGCATTGACAAGGGTGGCGTTTTCACTGCGGAGCTTCTCGGTGGCGCGTTCGGTCACCTCTTCCATGCTCTTTTGCAGTTCCGAGCCGCCCTGGGCGAAGCGCTCGACCAGCGGCCGTGCCGTTTCGTCGAGGATTTTCGAGATCTCGGCCGAACGTGCCGCAAGCATGGTGTTGAGCTCGCGGGTGTTGGTGCCGATGGTCTTCGCCGCGTCGTTGGTGCTCTGGCCGATATGCTGGCCGACCGCAGTGAACGTTTCGGCGATCGCGTTGGCGCGCGAAATAAGTTGCGCCTCAGCGGTCGAAACCTGCTCGTTGAGCTTCTGGCCTATCGTTTCGGTGGTGTAGACGAGACGGTTTTCGACGCCGGCAACCTGCTCCTCGACGCGGGCCGCCGCAGCCGCCGCGCTGGATGCCAGGCGCTCGTCGGCGCCGGCGAGCGCCTGCTCGATTTCACGGGCGTGGACGGCAAGTTCCTCACCGGTCTGCCGCGCACGTTCGGCAACCCGCTGCTCGGTGCTGGCGAAGGCCCCGACGATGTTGTCGGCATGTTCTCCGATCGTCGACGTGCTGTCGGCGATGCGGGATACCAGACGGTGATCCGCCTCGTCGAAGATACGGCCGATCTCCGACGCACGGGCCGACAGCGCCTCCGATCCTTCGGCGATGCGCGAGATCAGCTGTTGGTCGGCGGCATCGAAAATGCGGCCAAGGTCCGATGCTCGCGCTGCGAGCGCTTCGGCCGATTCGCCGATGCGCACGCCGAGCCGTTCGTCGGCGCCTTCGAAATTGCGCAGGATGTCGCCGGCGCGTGCCGCCAGCGACTGCGCCGTTTCGACCGCGCGGGCAACCAGCTTCTGGTCCGCCGCATCGAATGTACCGGCGATCTCGCTGGCACGAGCGGCCAGTTGGTCGGCCGTCTCCTGGGCGCGCGTCAGCAAGGAGTTCGATGTGTCGTCGACCCGGGCCATGATTGCGCTCGATGTATCCTCGGCGCGGGCAATGAGCGCAGTCGACGTGTCTTCGGCACGTGCGGCGAGGCGGCGGTCCGCCTCTTCGAAGGTGCGGGCGATATCCTCCGCCCTGGCGAGCAAGGCGGCCGAGGTCTGCTCGGCACGCTCGGCGATCTTGCGGTCGGCGTCGCTGAACGCCGCGCCGGCCTGCTCATGCAGCGCGCTGGTGACTTCCATTACCTTTTCACGCAACGCTCCCGCGACGAAGACGGCGCTCTTTTCGAGCACGCTGCGGACGTTGTCGACACCGGTCGACAGCGCGCGCTCCATGGTTCCGGCGCGCTCCTCGATGATGCCGGTCTGACGGCTGAACGCCTGCTCGATCTTTTCGACGTCAGCGGCAATGGCGTCCGAAATGTCGGTGCTTCTGGCGGCGATCTGGTCGATATGGCCGGACAGGGAACGGTCGACTTCCTTGCGCGTATCGGCGAGCTTGGAGAGATCGTCCTCCAGCGCACGGGTCAGCGCGTCGCGGCCTTCGGCCAGCTTGCCGACATGCCCGGCGATGATGTCGTCCACCTCGCCGCGGCTCGCCGCAATTTTCTGCAGGTCTGCTTCCAGCGCACGTCTAAGGATATCGCGGCCTTCGGCCAGTTTCTCGACCTGGCCGGCAACCAGCCCGTCGATGCTCGACCGGCTTTCCGCCAGTTTGGCGAGGTCGTCTTCAAGCGCCTTGGACAGGATCGAGCGGTCCTGGATGAGCTTCTCGGCGTGGCTGTTTACGAGACCGTTGACGCTGCCGAGATCGGCCTCCAGCGCCCGCGCAAACTCTGCACGATTGTCGGTCAGCTGCTGCGACTGGTCGGCGACGACACCCTTGATGGTATTGAGGTCTGCTTCCAAGGCGCGTCTGAGGATGTCGCGGCCTTCGGCCAGCTTCTCGACCTGGCCGGCAACCAGCCCGTCGATGCTTGACCGGCTTTCCGCCAGTTTGGCGAGGTCGTCTTCGAGTGCCTTGGACAGGGTCGAGCGCTCCTGGAGGAGTTTCTCGGCATGGCTGTTTACAAGACCGTTGACGCTGCCGAGATCGGCTTCCAGCGCCTGCGCAAACTGAGCGCGATTGTCGGTCAGCTGCTGCGACTGGTCGGCGACGACACCCTTGATGGTATTGAGGTCTGCTTCCAGCGCACGTCTGAGAATGTCGCGGCCTTCGGCCAGCTTTTCGACTTGGCCGGCAACCAGCCCGTCGATGCTCGACCGGCTTTCCGCCAGCTTGGCGAGGTCGTCTTCGAGCGCCTTGGACAGGGTCGAGCGGTCTTCCGCCAGCTTTTCGGACTGGTCTGCGATAACGCTCTTGATCGTGTTGAGATCGGATTCCAGCGCGCGTTTGAGAATGTCGCGGCCCTCGGCCAGCTTCTCGACCTGGCCGGTGACCAGACCATCGATGCTCGACCGGCTTTCGGCCAGCTTGGCGAGGTCGTCTTCGAGTGCCTTCGACAGGATTGAACGGTCCTCGGCGAGCCTGTTCATGTGATCAGAGATAAGCCCGTTCACGCTCTGCAGGTCGATTTCCAACGCCTTCGAGAGCTGGCCACGGTCTTCCGCCAGCTTTTCGGACTGGCCTGCTATGACGTCCTTGATCGTGTTGAGATCGGACTCCAGCGCGCGCTTGAGAATGTCGCGGCCTTCGGCCAGCTTCTCGACCTGGCCGGTAACCAGACCATCGATGCTCGACCGGCTTTCAGCCAGTTTGGCGAGGTCGTCTTCGAGTGCCTTCGACAGGACTGAACGGTCCTCGGCGAGCCTGTTCATGTGATCGGAGATAAGGCCATTCACGCTCTGCAGGTCCGTTTCCAACGCCTTCGAAAGCTGACCACGGTCTTCCGCCAGCTTTTCGGACTGGCCTGATATGACGTCCTTGATCGTGTTGAGATCGGACTCCAGCGCGCGCTTAAGGATGTCGCGGCCTTCGGCCAGCTTCTCGACCTGACCGGCGACCAGCCCGTCGATGCTCGACCGGCTTTCCGCCAATTTGGCGAGGTCTGCCTCGAGCGTTTGCGAAAGCAGGCTGCGATCGTCGGCGAGCCTGCCCGAATGGTCCTCGATCAGGCCTCGGATACCGGACAGGTCGTTTTCGAGCGAGCGCGAAAGCAGGCTGCGGTCTTCCGCCAGTTTGGCGGAATGGCTCTGGATGAGATCCTTGATGCCGACAATGTCGGTTTCCAACGCCTTGGCAAGTATGGCGCGACCTTCGGCGATCTTCTCGACCTGACCGGCGACCAGGCCGTCGATGCTGGCGCGACTGTCGGCCAGCTTGCCGAGATCGGCCTCGAGGGCGCGTGAAAGAATGCTGCGGCCTTCGGCGAGCTTGCCAACATGGCCGGCAACCATTTCGTCAATGATCGTACGGGCTTGTACAAGTTTTCCGGAGTCTTCGTTCAAGGCTTGTGAAAGCCTGTTGCGGCCCTCTTCGAGCCTTTCGAGATGGCTACCGAGCGAAGCATCGATGGCGGCGCTTGACTCGTTGACCTTGCGCAGATCCTCTTCGAGGGCGCGCGAGATCAGGTTGCGGCCTTCGGCAAGCTTCTGCACCTGGTCGGTGACAGCCGCCTCGATGCCGGCGCGGCTTTCGGCGAATTTCGCAAGATCGGCCTGCATTGCCGCCGCCATGCGTTCGCGGCTTTCGGAAAGCTTGCGGCTGTGGTTCTCGACGGCTTCTTCGATGCCGACGCGGGCATCGGAAAGCCGCTGGATGTCGGCGTCGAAGGAGCGCGACACCACATGACGGGCCGCTTCCATGCGCCCTGCGAAATCGCCTGCGCGTGCTTCAAGCATGGACGAAGTCGACGAAACAATGTCGGCCATGTCGGCGCCGATCTGGGTCTTGCCCTGATCGATCATCGCCGACAGCGTCTCCTTGCTCTCCTGGAAGGTATGGGCGATTTCGCGCGCGCGCTCGACCAGCGTCTCGTTGATCTGGCGTGCGCGAGCCTCGAGCGCGGCGTTGAGCTTCTGGGTGCCGGTGTCCAGCGCTTCGGCGCGGGTCTGAAATTCACTAATCAGCGCCTGGCCGCGTTCGGCCAGCGTCCGCTCGATGCCGTCAAGGCTGGCTTCAAATTCGGAGTTGAGCGTACGCGCGGCGCCGCCGAGCAACGACACCATGCCGGAGGTCCGATCGTCGAGCAGGTCGGTCAGCGACCGGGTGAGGCCGTCGGTCGTGTCCGTCAGCTTGGCGATGCGCGTATCGAGAAGGCTGGCGAAGGCTTCGCCGGAGGTCGACAGCCGGTCCGTGATCGATTCGAGCCGGCCTTCCACCGAATCGAAGATCGACAACGAGCTTTGGTTGATCCTGTCGATCAGGGTGTCGCCGGAATTGGTTATGGTCATCGACAGGTTGGTCGAGGCGTTGAGAATGCTGTCGCGAATGATGTCGCTGGCCGCCCCGATTTCGTCCTTCAGCGTCTCATGCGCGCCGGTGATCGAGGCGCGCACGCGTTCGGCGTGGGTGACCACCGCTTCGCGCTCGCTGCCCAGCCCGTCGACAAGCGAGCGGATGCGGGATTCATTCTCCGAGTAGGAGCGTTCGATCTGGTTCACCTCGCTGTGCACCAGGGTTTCGAGCTCGACGGCACGCGCAAGCGTGCGCTCAATGCCTTCACCCATGGCCGCCACCTCGCGGCGGACGGCTTGCCCGATCATCATGACGCGATCCTGGGCAATGTTTTCCGGCTCGGTCAGGCGGAAGGCCACTTCCGTCATCGACTGAGCCGCGATGCGCATCTCCTGCGCGCGGCGAATCATGGCTGCAAACGCCCAAAACAGCAGCACGGGCAGGATCGCAGCGATCGCCAGGCCGATCAGTTCGGGACGGGCGAAAAACTGGCCGGGCGTGCGGATTTGCCAGATGCCTGGTCCAAACAGCAAGTTGGCCAATGCACCGGCGCCCGCGATCCAGGCAAGCGAAACGAGCGCCACGACCCAGTAGATCGTGTTCGAGGCACGCCGATTGAGGGTATGCAGCAGCGTTTTGTAATCTTTTTGACGAGGGTCATTGGCCGGCGTGAAGCCGGCCGGCTGCGTGCCATTGCGCGTTTCCACAGGGCGCAGTTCAGCCTTTGCCGCGGGTTTTGTTTTCTGGTCCTGGGCTTTTTGGTCCTGGTTGGCGGCAGGCTCCGTCTTCTGGCCCTGGCTGGCGACGGGCTCGGCATTCTCGCTCTGGCTGGCGACAGGCTCGGCATTCTGGTTACGGCCTTCGCGTGCCAACTCGTCGGCAGCCTGCGATATCTGCGCTTCCAGATCTTCCATCGACGCTGCGATGTCGAGGTCGCCGCCGGCATCGCCGCTCAGATCGATTTCAAGTGCTTTTTCGAGTTCCCTGGCTACGTCGTTGTCGAGCGTTCTCGTCGTTGTTTTCTTCGCCATGCCTTCGCTACCCTGTACAAGCTGCCGCGGGACTTTTGATTCTGCTTGTCGTGTCCCACGCAAGAGGCTGAAAATGGACCTGTCGTATCGTAATGACACACCGGGGTAAAGAAAACATGCATTCGGCGCGATACGTAAAACTTTAAATATAAGGTTAACAAAACTGTGATTCCGGCGCCGTTATCGCAACATTTTTCCGGGCCAATCATTAACCCGTCATCCACAGGATGGGCCTATTTTTTGCGGCTGGATGAACGGAGTTGCAGAATCATGCGTGGCGAAAACGGCATTGCCTTCTCGATGCCCGGCGGCGACGTATCGGGAACGGCCGGGTCGCGGCCGGTGGACTTGGCGCATTTGGCGCGTCAGACGATGGGCGACCGCAACCTCGAACAGGAGGTGCTGGCGCTGTTCGTGCAGCAGGCGCTGTCCGTTCGCGACAGGATCGTCGACGCCGATGTGGGGCAAAGACTGCTTCTTGCGCACGGGCTGAAAGGTTCGGCGCGCGGCGTCGGCGCCTTCGCTATTGCCGATTGCGCCAGCGCGATCGAACTTCAACCTGAAGATACCAATACCCTCAAGCGGCTTGGCGCGCTGATCGAAGAAGTCCGCGATTTCGTCGCCGCCATCAGCCGTTAAACCGATTTCCGAAAAAAACGGCATAGAGCGCCGCTTTCGCGCGGCAGTTGACTTGTCTGCTGGAGTGATTATCTCGGCTGGAACTCCCTTCAGGTGACAAATGACCAAGCTGACCTTCATCGCCCATGACGGCACACATTTTGACGTGGATGCCGAAAACGGCTCGACCGTCATGGAGAACGCGATCCGCAACGCCGTGCCGGGGATCGAGGCCGAGTGCGGTGGCGCCTGCGCCTGCGCGACCTGCCACGTCTATGTCGACGAGGCATGGGCGGCGGAAGTCGGTGAGCCGGAAGCGATGGAGGAGGACATGCTGGACTTCGCCTACGATGTCCAGCCGAACTCACGGCTCTCCTGTCAGATCAAGGTGCGCGACGCTCTCGACGGCCTGGTTGTGCGCGTGCCCGCCCGCCAGGGCTGAAGCGTGAAGGCTGAAGCGTTGTAGCCGATTTTTCGGGTCCCGGCTTGGCAGCGGGCCAATGGTCATGCAGTGTCTCGCCGTTCTCTATAGCGCCGCGCATCCTCTTGGACACGCAAAGGACGCTATAGCACCGTGATTTGGCGCATGATCTCCAGCGAAAATCGATTTCGATTTTCGCGGTCGTGCGGATTGAAGGCGCATTCATGACCGATATCACCAGGACGGACGTATTGATTGTCGGGGCAGGGCCGGTCGGCCTGTTCGCCGTGTTCGAGCTCGGCCTCTTCGACATGAAATGCCATCTCATCGACATACTCGATCGCCCTGGCGGGCAATGCGCCGAACTCTATCCGGAAAAGCCGATCTACGACATTCCCGGCTGGCCATCGATTTCTGCGCAGGGCCTGGTCGACAGGCTCCTTGAGCAGATCGCGCCGTTCAAGCCCGACTTCACCTTCAACCGCATGGTCTCGAGCCTCGAAAAGCTCGAGGACGGCAGCTTTCGCGTCATCACTGACGAGAACGAGGTTTTTGAAGCCAAGGTTATGGTTATCGCCGCCGGCGGCGGCTCATTCCAGCCGAAGCGGCCGCCGATCCCGCACATCGAGATTTATGAGGGCAAGAGCGTCTTCTACTCGGTTCGCCGGATGGAGGAATTTCGCGGCCACGACCTCATTATCGTCGGCGGCGGCGATTCGGCGCTCGACTGGACGCTGAACCTGCAGCCGGTGGCCAAGAGCGTGACGCTAGTCCACCGGCGGCCGGAGTTTCGCGCGGCGCCCGACAGCGTCAACAAGATGTACGCCATGCAGGAGATGAAGGAGCTGGATTTCCAGGTAGGGCAGGTGGCGGGATTGTCCGGCGCCGACGGCCAGCTTTCCTCCGCGACCATCAAAGGTCCCAGCGGCGATATCGAGGTGCCGTGCACGCGGATGCTGCCGTTCTTCGGCCTGACCATGAAGCTAGGACCGATCGCCGAGTGGGGGCTCAATCTTCACGAGAACTTGATCCCGGTGGACACCGAGAAATTCCAGACATCGGTACCGGGCATCTTCGCCGTCGGCGACATCAACTGGTACCCCGGCAAGCTGAAGCTGATCCTGTCGGGCTTCCATGAGGTCGCCCTGATGGCGCAAGCGGCCAAGCGCATCGTCAGCCCGGGCGAGCGCATCGTGTTCCAGTATACGACCTCGTCGACCAGTCTGCAGAAGAAGCTTGGCGTCGCCGGCTGACGCCCCACTCTTACTCCACGAAAATCGACCTTACCATCTGGCCTGAGCTAACCCGGCAGCCGGCCGTTCTCGATGCGCTCCATGCGATAGCGCAGCAGCCGCAGGATGCGGCTTTCGAAATTGATTGTCTCGACGCGATCGAATTGCATCTGGGCCCGGTCGTGCTTGGCAAGAATAGCGGCGGCGATTTCCGCGGCCTTGGCCTTGGCCTGCTGGCAAGTCTTCTGCGGATAGGTCGCCTTCAGCGCATCCTCGAGCTCGCGGGCATGGTTCTTGGCGATCTCGACATGGCGATCCTCATGGCGCTTGATGTCGGCGGACAATGTATCCCAAAACAGCCTTACGCCCGCATCAGCCTTGCGCGAGCGGCGCCACTCGGGAAGGATCACCTTGACTTTGAGAGTGACGTTGGCGTCAGCAATCGCGCAGGAATTCGATTTTTCTGCATAGCTGATGCGGGTGGTGAACGCCATCTGCGTGGCGCCTGGATGCCGCATCCCTGTACTTTTTACCTGGGGCCCAAGTTTCGTAAGCTGGGTTCCGATATCATCGAGCGTCCTGCCGCCGATGCTAAAGTAGCTATATGTCTTTACCAAACTCGCCGTGCCCGCCGGCAAGGCAGAAAAAGCGAGCATCAGGGCGCAAAGCAGTGATCGTTTCATCATGTTGCCTCTTTGCCCACCATGCGCTACGGCCGCTGCCGGCGCAACGGAATTGATCTTTGGCGGATCACACATGGTTGATGGACAATGACGACACGGCGATGGCAACTGGCGCATGGGCGTCATCTCGACCTCGGCGGCAAAGCGGTGATCGTCGGTATCCTCAATGTCACGCCGGACAGTTTTTCCGACGGGGGACTGTTCGTTGCGCCCGAACAGGCGATGGCCCAGGCCCGCCGGATGGTGGAAGAGGGGGCCTCCGTCATTGACGTCGGTGGAGAATCGACACGCCCCGGCGCATCTCCGGTAGCCCTCGAGGAAGAGCAGGCCCGTGTGCTGCCTGTCGTCGAGGCGCTCGCCAGGCTTGGCAAGGCGCTGATTTCGGTCGACAGCTATCGCGAGGACACCGCTCGGCTTGCCGTCGCCGCCGGCGCCCATATCGTCAACGATGTCTGGGGCCTGCAGCGCGAACCGGGCGTCGCGCGGGTCGCTGCCGAGACCGGCGCCGGGCTGGTCATCATGCACACCGGACGTGACAGGCAAAAACTGCCCGACGTTATCGAGGATCAGTTTTTCTTCCTCGGGAAGTCACTGGAAATCGCCCGGCGAAGCGGGGTTGCCGACGACCAAATCGTGCTCGATCCGGGCTTTGGCTTCGCCAAGGAAACAGCGGAGGAAAATCTCGACCTGATGGCACGGTTTTCCGAACTACATGCCTTGGGCTTTCCGCTGATGGCGGGTACATCGCGAAAGCGCTTCATCGGCGCCGTCACCGGCCGCGACGCCGCGGCCAGGGGAGCCGGAACAGCGGCGACGAGCGTTATCCTGAGACTCAAGGGGGCGCAGCTTTTTCGCGTCCACGATGTCGCAATCAATGTGGATGCGCTGGCGCTTGCCGATGCTATGCTGGCCCGTGAAACCACCGCATAGGCTCGAAAATCAAAATCGATTTTCGGAAAGCAGGATGCGTAGATTGAAAGCGTTAGAGCGTAGTTTTTGCGTCCAAGCGGATGCACGTCGCTCTAATCGAGCGGGACGCTGAGCGATGTATGTCATCCGCATGAAGAACTGCGCCTTCTTCGCCCGGCACGGCGTGCTGGATGAGGAGGAGACGCTCGGCCAGCGTTTCTATGTCGACGCTGCGCTCTCCGTCGAACCCGGCCGGGCGCTGGTCGATGATTCCATCGAGGATACCGTCCACTATGGTGTCGCCTTCGGAGTGATCGAAAAGATCATAACCGGCGAGAGGCGTTTTCTGATAGAGGCGCTGGCGCTGGAGGTGGCCCGGGCGCTGACGGCCCGGTTTCCTCAGATCAAAAAGGCCGAGATCACCGTGCGCAAGCCGAATGCGCCAGTGCCCGGTGTGCTCGATCATGTCGAGGTGACCGTTGTCTGGCCAGAATAACACGGTTTACCTCAGCCTTGGCGGCAATCTCGGGGACCCGGCAAGGTCGATGGGCGCTGCGCTGCGTATGCTGGACGCTGACGAGAACGCGCGCGTCGTTGTCGTCTCCTCGCTTTACCGCACGCCGCCTTGGGGCAAGCTCGACCAGCCGGATTTTCTCAATGCGGCTGCCGAAATTTCGACTGTGCTCGCACCACACGCATTGCTCGATCTCTGTCTCGACGTCGAGCGCAGGCTGAAGCGGGTGCGCGAGGAGCGCTGGGGTCCACGGCTGATCGACATCGACATTTTGGTGTTCGGCGATCGGATTATCCACGAATCCGGGCTGGAAGTGCCGCATCCGCGCATGCTGGAGCGCGCTTTCGTTCTGGCGCCGCTGGCCGAGATCGCGCCTGACCTCACCGTCGACGGCAGAAGCGTGGCGGAGCGGCTTGCCGCGCTCGACAGCGCCGGCATCGAGCGACTGCCGTCTGGCCGGGATTGGTGGCTGACCTAAAGCATCGGACCAAAACCTCTAACCAGTTTTGGCTCCGATGCACTGAGCTCAGCCGGAAAATCCGCCCCCGTCGAGGAACACCTGTTCCTCCGGCGTCGTCTCGCGGCCAAGCATCCTGTTTCGATGCGGAAAGCGGCCGAAGCGCTGAATGATCTCCAGGTGCTCGACCGCATATTTCAGATAGGATTGGGCTTTGGCGGTAAAAAGGTCCATCGATTTGAGCTGGTCGGCGAGATGCTCCGAATGCTCATACGGCAAATAGAGGAAGGCGCGCAGGTCTTCGTCGAGCGCCAGATCCTGGCCGGCGGCGGTCGCCTTTTCGGCAAAATGCCTCGCCAGCGGGTCTGTTGCATACATATGGCCGGTGCCGCGAAAGCAGTTTCGCGGGAACTGGTCGAGCAGGATCATCAGTGCCAGTGAGCCTTCGGCATGCTCCGACCAGTCATCGCATTCACGCCGTGCGGCAGCGAAGTGCAGGTCGAGAAACCGGTTGCGGAACTCCGCGTCGAAGGCGTCATTCTTCTCGAACCACGCATCTTTCCCGGCGTCACGCCAGAATCTGGTGACGGAGAGCGCACGTTCGTCCAGTTCGGTCATCTGTTTGCTCCAGGTATTTAGTCCGCAGGCTCGGATTTGTGCAGAACGCCGGCGGTTTCTTCATTGAGCGCCTGACCGGTGCGGCGCGGCTGGCTGAGCGGTGTCGGAATGGGCGTGCCGATATTGCCCTTGAGGAAGCGCGCTCCGGCGCGAACGCCTTCGGCGAGCTGCAACTCGAAACGGGCAGCATCGCGGTGGCGGACATCCTCGATCACCTCGGCGACTTCCTCCGGGTCGACGCCCAGCGCTTCCAGCGTGGAGCCGCCGAAGACAAGCGCCGATTCGAAGGTTTCGCGAATCTGGAAATCGACGTCGGCACGTATCAACTGCAGTGCGGTTCCGCGGTCGAAAGCCCGTGCCAGCACGGTCAGCAGGGGAAACTCCGCCTTGACGAGCTTTGCGATGCGGACGGCGACATCGGGCTTGTCGACGCAGATCAACACGGCGCGCGCGCGGCCGGCACCTGCGGCACGCAGAATGTCCAGCCGCGTGCCGTCGCCATAATAGACCTTGAAACCGAAATCGGCCGCCGCCTGGATCATCTCGACCTCATTGTCGATGATCGAGACATCGATCCCGCGCAACAGCAGCGGCTGGCTGGCGATCTGGCCGAAGCGGCCGAAGCCGATGATCAGCACGCTGCCGGTAAGGCCATCGGCGATGTCGACGCCTTCGAGCGACTGCTCGTCGCGCGGCGTCAGATACCGCAATGCCAGAATGGCCAGCGGTGTCAGCACCATGGAGATGATGACGATCGCCGTCAGGGTCGCGTTGGCCTGGCTGTCGATGATGCCGACCGCCGCGGCTGCGGAATAGAGAACGAAGGCGAATTCCCCGCCTTGCGCCATGAAGACGGCGCGCTCGAGTGCTTCCCGGTGACCGGTCTTGAGGATGCGGGCGACGAGATAGATGCCGATCGCCTTTATCGCCATGTAGGCAACGACGTAGATGGCGACAAGCCGCCAGTTCTCGATGACCACATGCAGGTCGAGCGACATGCCGACAGCGAGGAAGAACAGCCCGAGCAGCACACCGCGGAATGGTTCGACATCGGCCTCCAGCTGATGGCGGAAGGTGGATTCGGACAAAAGCACGCCGGCCAGGAAGGCGCCCATCGCCATCGACAGGCCGCTGAGCTGCATGGCAAGCGCCGACCCCAGAACGACCAGAAGGGCGGCTGCGGTCATCACTTCGCGGGCGCGGGCGTCCGCCAGGATACGGAAGAAGGGATTGAGCAGATAACGCCCGGCCAGCACCAGCCCGACGATGGCGGCAAGGCCTATGCCCACCTCCGTCAGCCGCTGCGTCAAGCTCATATCGGCGCCGCCCGGCGCCAGGAAGGCGATCAGGGCCAGCAACGGCACGATCGCCAAGTCCTCGAGCAGCAGGATGGAGACGATGCGCTGGCCTTTGGGCGCAGCGATCTCACCACGTTCCTCCAGAAGCTGCATGACGATCGCTGTCGAGGTCAGCACGAAGCCGGCGCCGGCGACGAAGGATTGCGAGATCGGAAAACCTCCCGCCAGTCCGACGCCGGTCAGCAACAGCGCGCATACGCCGACCTGCAATGCCCCAAGGCCGAAGATCTCTCGCCTGAGGCCCCACAGCCGCGACGGTTGCATCTCCAGCCCGATGATGAACAGGAACATGACGACGCCGAGCTCGGCGACGTGAAGAATCGCTTCCGATTCGGAAAAGATGCCGATGCCGAACGGGCCGATGACCACGCCGGCCGCCAGATAGCCGAGGATGGAACCAAGCCCCACGCGCTTGAAGATCGGTACGGCGACAACACCTGCAGCGAGCAGCGCCACCACGTGGATCAGATCGCTGCCCGCTGCTTCTGCTGCCATGCCTGCCGTTCCGTTCTCTCTAGAGACCGCTGCACCTGCTGCGGCATCGAGCAGCCAAGATACGGGCTTCGGCTGAAATCGAACAGTCCGAATCCGGAAACTGGTGCAGCAGTGTTGCAGGCGCGCTCCACAGCTTTATGCACCGCTGCGCTGCGTGTTGCAGCAGTCGGGCGCTAAGGACGCGCGGCTTTGGCCGTGAAGGGCGGACGACGATCAAATCCGCCGCCTTTTTTGGAGGGAGACGACTGACATGAAGATCTTTTGCTTGTTGCCGTTGGCATCGCGGCACTTGCCGGATCGGCCTGCTCGAAGGCGCCGGACTGCACGACTGAAATGCTGACCAAGAAAGCTCAGGACATGACTGCAGCCCTTCAGGAGGCAATTACCAAGGATCCGGCCAAGGCGGCCGATCTCACCGCCAAGGTCCAAGCGGTCACAGCCGAGTATCAGGGCGCGACGACGGCGGACGAGGCCTGCAAGGCCTACTGCCGCCATCAAGGCCTGAGAATCGATTTGAGTTTTGCAAAAGAAGCGGTGGCCGTGGCTGCCGCTTTTTTATAGCGCCGCCGCACGTCCTGTCGGACGCGCAGATAATCGCTCAGTTCGGCGCGATGGAGCCGACTTCGACCGTATCGACGCGCTTCAGCTTCATGCCGATGACCGGCACCAATTGCTGGTCGACGCGCACCGCAACCGTCACCGTCATCGAATTGTCGTTGGGGACAAGAGCCTGCATGACGCCGCGCAACTGATTGCGGTTGATGGTGAAGACGACTTTGTTGGCGCTGACCACGTTGCCGCCGATAATGTCGAGGCCGGAACCGGCGGCACCGCCCATGAAGCTGCCCTTGTAGCCCTCGCGGCCCTTGTGCTGGATCGTCGCCGACATCTGCTGGGTGAACATGCCGACCCGACAACCGCCGTCGAGCGACATGCCGATCTTGCCGTCAGGTGTCGAGCCGGTGAAATTGCAGGTGAATTTCGTGCCCTTGTATTTGCCGGCGACGATTTCCCCCGGGCCGACCCATTCGCCTTCCACGGATTGAAAGAACTTCTTGTCTCGTTCTGCTGCAAAGGTCTTTTCGGCCATGCCGGCAGTTGTTGAAACCACGACCGCTATGGGCAGGACACTGGACAAGATCACGCTTTTCATCGACGACATCCGGCAACAAAGAGTCTGGTTTGGAACCCGTCCGACCATGAACAAGATTGGTTAATGCTTCGTCACCACTAGCGCATGGCCTCGAAAATCGGAAGCGATTTGCGCTGGGATCGTGCGCGAAATCAAAGGGCTACAGCGTCCCACCAGGACGTGCGGTGCTGGAGACGGTTGTCACGTGTCGGAAGCGGATGTCTCCTTCTGCTTTTTGGTTGCAAACGATGTCAGCGCGGACAGGAAATCACCCATGCCGGGCCGTCTCGCGGCGCTGAAGGGCAGGGGCCTTGCGGTCTCCATCGCAGCAATGCCGATGCGCGCCGTCATCATGCCGTTGACGACACCTTCGCCAAGCTTGGCCGAGAGCCGAGCAGCGAGGCCATGGCCGACGATCTGCTGAACGAAACTGTCGCCGACCGCAATCGAGCCGGTCACCGCCAGATGAGCGAGAACGCTGCGCGCCAGCCGGAAGAACCCCAGCGTGCCCGGCCGGCCGCCATAAAGCTCCGACAGGCGGCGAATCAGCCGGCCCGCTTCGAACACGACATAGGCGACGTCGACCAGAGCGCGAGGGCTGACCGCCGTCACCAGCGACACGCGCTTTGCCGCTTCGAGGATCATCACCTTGGCGCGCGCATCGAGGGGGCCGAGGATTTCGGTCTCGGCCAGGCGCACCAGATTGCCACCGTCGATGATCTCGTCGCGCAGGTCAGCCAGAGCGCGTCTGCCGGCCGCGGTTTCGGGCTTGGCCGCGACGAAGGCCGAGAGTTCGTCGACCACGGCGCGAGCGGCCTTCGGATCGTCGCGGGCAATGGCGTCGAGTGCCCGCTTCTGCAGTTTTTCGACCTCGGCGAGGCGGGTGATCGCCAGGAACTCGCGGACGAGGATGATCAGAAGCGCCAGCAGCGCGATCGCGGCGATGCCGGCGGCCAGCCAGCCCAGCCATTCGGCACGCGCGAACAGATCGCGAATCAGCTGGTCGGTCCAAAGGCCGAGGGCCAGCGAAACCAGAACGCCCAATGCGCCGAAGAACAGGGTGCCGAACGTCGAACGCTTCCGCGGCGCGGTCGCCGGCGGCGGTTCGGCGACGATGATGTCCGGCTCGTCGAAAACGTCGATTTCCGCCGGAGTGACGACGGCAAGATCAGCCTTCACGGTGCGCGGCTTTCTGGCCGATGGAGCGTCGGGCTGGCGCAAGGCTGCCCTTTCTTTTGGCGGGGCTTCCGGCTCGATGCGAAATGCCGCCGGCTTGCGGGGCGCGGTCATGCCAGATGATCTCCGATCAGGAACTGCAGGGCGCGGTCGAGCCTGATATGCGGCAGCGACAGCGTGACGCCTTCAGCCGTGCGTTCGAGCTTTGGCGGGCGAAAGCGCACGAAGCGTATCGCCGGGTCCTCATTGCTTTGCCGATGGCCCGGGTTCTGCCGATGGTCTGGTCCAGAGACATCGAACACTGCATCAATTTTCTCCGGCAAATCACCGGGAAATATGGCTGTTTCGGTTCTTCCATCGAATGTTTCGCCGTTGATCTTTTCACCTTTCAACGGTGTGCCAATGATGACCGGCAGCGTCTCACGGCCTTGCTTGACCGTGCCTTCGCGGGTCGCGCGCACCGCCGCCAGGGCGACCACGTCGACATCGGCGCCGGTGAAATTTGCTCGCGCCACGGCGCGGTCGGCAAGCCGCCGCACGATCGCCTGCAGCCGATCGTGGCTTTCGTGATGCAGATGGTCCGCCTTCGTCGCCGCCACCAATATGCGGTCGATCCGCCTTGAAAAAAAGTCAGTCAGGAAATTGCCGCGGCCGGGGCGGAAGCAGGCGAGGATTTCGGTCACCGCACGTTCGAGATCGGCCATCGCGCCGGGGCCTGCGTTCAGGGCCTGCAGGGCGTCTATCACCACGATCTGGCGGTCGAGGCGCGTGATGTGCTCCCGGAAGAACGGCTTTACGACGTATGTCTTGTAGGCCTCGTAGCGCCGCTCCATCATCGCCTGAAGCGACCCGGAACGCGCCCGCCGCTCACTCAGGCCCGGCAAGGGCGCGAAGGTCAGCGCCGGCGAGCCCTCAAGATCGCCGGGCATCAGGAAACGGCCGGGCGGCAGGGTCGAAAGCGCCCGCTCGTCGAGCTTGCATGCCTTGAGGTAAGCGGCGAAGCCCTCGGCGAGGCGTCGCGCCGTCATCTCGTCGGCGTCCGCATTCAGGTCGACTGCGGCGGAGAGCGAGCGCCATTCCTGCGAAAGGTCGGCGCGCACCGGCAGCACGGCCATCTCGAACGCTTCGCGCGAGAAATCAGCGTAGGATTTACCGAGCAACGGTAGGTCCAGCAGCCATTCGCCGGGATAGTCGACGATATCGACCGACAATCGGCCTGATGAAAACATGCGGCTCCAGGCGGAGGCCGATTCATATTCGATGGTGAGCCTCAGCTCGGAAATGGCACGTGTCGAATCCGGCCACAGGCGATCGTTGACCAAAGCCGCTACGTGATCCTCGTACTGGAATCGCGGTACGGCGTCATCCGGTTGCTCTTCGAGGAAGGCACGGGCGATGCGTCCCGATTTCTGCGCCGAGAACAGCGGCAAGCGCCCGCCATGGATGAGATTGTGGACAAAGGCTGAGATGAACACCGTCTTGCCCGCGCGGGAAAGACCAGTGACACCCAGTCGCAGTGATGGCGAAAAAAGCCCGGTAGCGCGCCCCGACAGCGTATCCAGGGCAATCTTCGCCTCGTCGGTGAAAGTGGTCAGCGATGATGCCAAAATGCGGTCTCTCGGGGCTTCGGTACGATCCGATATAGACGCTGCTGCCTAGGTTTGAAATGGCGTCAGAGATCGGCCGGCGTCACGAAGCCTTCGAGATAGCCGGTGCCTTGCGCGGCGTTGGCAAGACTGGCCGGAAAGCGGACGACGGCAAGGCCGGAAGTCGGAAAGCCGTGATTCAGCATTCCCATCGCAGCCTCGTCGCCGTCGCCCGAAAGCGCGATAGTGAGATCTTCCGTCATCGGGTTGTGGCCGATGATGAGCAGCGAGCTAGGCCCGCCATTGCTGCGGATGAGGTTGAGATAGCCGGCGGCGTCCTCACTGTAGAGCGTGTCCAGGAACAGGACCCGGCCTGTATCGATGTGGCCGGCCAGACCTTCCAGGGTCTGGCGCGCTCGCTTTGCGTTGGAGCAAAGGGTGAGGTCCGGAATGTAGCTGCGGGCCCGCATGGCCGCACCCATTGTTTCGGCGTCGGCGACGCCGGATGCGTCGAGGGGACGATCGAAATCGCGCATGCCCGGCAGAGCCCACCCGGCCTTGGCATGCCTCAACAGATAAAGCTTGCTCACCGGCCTCTCGCTTGTGCCAAACACCGAAACTCGTCAAAAGGCGATGCAGGATTAGCCATGAGAAACGCCTTGCGCACAATGGCCGGCACCCTTCAAACCCAACGAATCATACGCGAATTCGGTCGCGCCCTTCATGCGAATGATGCGGCCCATAGCATTTTGCCCGACATTAACAATTGCGTGAAACTGTCGTCGATTGCGCTTGTGCAGTATTCGGTCCGCGAATATATAGGCGCCAAAATTGGGGCTGTTTGGGTGAGTCGAATGAACGACATCGTTACCGCCGATTACGTACCCTCCGAAGATGAGCCGTTCATGAACGAGCGGCAGAAATCCTACTTTCGCCAGAAGCTCGTCACTTGGAAGAACGACATACTGCGCGAAGCGCGCGAAACTCTCGAAATCCTACAGCAGGAAAACGCCAACCACCCCGATCTCGCCGATCGCGCCTCTTCGGAAACCGACCGCGCCATCGAACTTCGCGCCCGCGATCGCCAGCGAAAACTCATTTCAAAGATCGATTCCGCGCTTCAGCGCATTGATGAAGGCACTTACGGTTATTGTGAGGAAACCGGCGAGCCCATCGCGCTGAAGCGGCTCGATGCGCGTCCGATCGCGACCTTGTCGATCGAGGCGCAGGAGCGCCACGAGCGCCGCGAGAAGGTCTACCGCGACGACTGAAGCACAGGCGAATCGCCTAAAGCAGCAACAGCGAATTTTGTCATGGCTGGTCTCCGGCCATTTTTTTTGTTGCCTGTTCGCTGGCCCCGTTTCTGGCCGTTATCTTTTCTGGCTGGAAAGCTCGCCGAGAAGCTTCGTCATCTCGTCATCGAGAGACGACGGCGCCTTTGCCGCCGGCTTGCTCTCCGGCGCGGGCTGCGGGACATCAAACGAGACCTCGAGCTCCCTCATCAGCGTATCGTCAATGGAATCCTGCTTTGCCGGGGAATCCTGTCTTGCCGGCGATGGCGCGTGTCGAACGGCATTGGCGTAGGCGGGCAGCGGCGTGATGGTCGCCGATTGATGGCTTTGCGCTGGCTTCGGCGCTGGCGCTGGTGCAGTCTGATGGGGCCGGACAGGCGTCGGGGCCGCGCTTACCGGCTGCGGAGGCGGTGCTTGCCTCATTGGCGCAGGAGCCGGTTGAGGCGCGCGCGGCCGCGGTGCCGGCTGATGGCCACCGCCATCTCCGGTCAGCGCAGGACGGCGCAGCGCCGACAGCCGGATGTCGCGTTCAACGACGACGTCTGTCGGGCCCCCGATCAGCAGCAGGTGCTCGATGTCGTCGCGGCGCACCAGCACCAACCGGCGGTGGCTGTCGACAGCGGTGGCGTCCATGACGGCCAGCCGCGTCTTGCGGTTCCTGCCGCCGGCAACGAATGTTCCGAAGGTCAGATTGCGGACCAGCTTGACGATGAGGAGAATGATGACCAAAAGGACAAGCGCGACAAACGTCCACAGGATTGCCGCGGCATAACCCGGACCCGCCACACTATCCAGCCACTGCAGCATTGGTGCCCCCAATATCGGCTTTCGAAGAAGACGCGACACTAGACTGTTGCGGCACGCCACTGCAAGTCGCCTTTCGCGCCTCTTGAACAGCTTGAAACACCAATGTGGTGGATTTGAAGTCCCTACGAATTGAGGGCGTCAGCGTTCCGGAATTTCAAATCCACCACACTGGATTTTCAGCACGTTGCTGATGTGGTGAATCCGAAATTCGCTCCCCGCAGCACCCAGGGTAATGCGAATTTCGGATTCACCACACCAGGCGCCGAACGGGCGTCATTTTTAGCGGACATTTGCCGCCAAGGCCTTTTCCGGACCCTGAGAATGTGATTCAACCGGGCAGGGGCAAGTACCGGATTTCACGAGCAGGGGGCACATGGCCAAGGACGCGCGCGGCGATTTCTATCCGGTACCGATCGTCGACCAGAACACGCGACCGGGTGCGGTCACCCGGCTCATCGTCTTCATCGTCGTCCTGACTGGCGCCGCGATCGTCTTCGGCCTTTTCCGCGAACGTCTTGGCGACCCATTCCTGCTTGGAATGCTTGGTGTGCTGGCGATGATCGGTGTCGGCTTCCTGTTCGCCACCGCCATCGGCTTCGTGCAGATCACACCGCGCTCGACGAGTGACGAGCTGTCGAAAGCGTTCGTCGATTCGATGTCGCAAGGTCTTCTAGTCACCGACACCAAGGGTCGTGTCGTCTACGCCAACCGGGCCTATGCCGACATGACGGGCGCGGCGTCCGCGGCGGATCTCAAGACGGTCGAAGGTTTGCTGTCCGACGTTCCCGAGGCCTCAGTGACCATATACCGGCTCGCCTCCGGCCTGCGCGACGGCCAGCCCGGCGACGGGGAGTTTCGGCTTGCGCAATCCATTCGACCCGGCGCCGAGCCGGGCGCGCGCTGGTATCGTGCCCGCGCCCGCGCCTTCAGCGTCCCGGGCCAGCGGCTGCCCTTGCTCGCCTGGCAACTCGCCGACATCTCGGAAGAACGGGCCGAGCAAGAGCGGTTCTTCCTCGATCTGCAGGAGGCCATCGATCATCTCGACCATGCGCCGGCCGGCTTCTTTTCGGCCGATCAGGAAGGCCGCGTCACCTACATCAACGCCACGCTTGCGGAGTGGCTGGGCATCGACCTGGCGAGTTTCACGCCTGGCGCCGTCACCCTTCCGGAGATCGTCGCCGGCGACGGCATGGCGCTGGTCCGCTCGGTCAAGGCCGATCCCGGCACCACGCGCAATGCGGTCATCGATCTCGATCTGACGACAGTGAAGGGCGAGGCGCTGCCCGTGCGTTTCATGCATAGGGTCTCGGCCAGCCGCGAGGGCGTCAACGGTCCGACGCGCACCATCGTGCTCAACCGGACGCAAGGCGAGGACGCTTCCGCCGACCTTCGCGCCTCGGAGATCCGCTTCACCCGCTTTTTCAATTCGACGCCGATGGCAATAGCAGCTGTCGACAACAGCGGGCGCATCTTGCGCACCAACGCGCCTTTCCTGTCGCTGTTTTCCTCCGTCGTCGACGGGGACGCGGTCGATCGGCGCGTGCGGCTGGACTCGGTGATCCATGAGCGCGACCGGCCCGCCTTTGCCGCGGCGTTCGAGAAAGCGCGACAAAGGCAGGCTGACATCGAACCAATCGATACGCTGCTGCCCGGCAATGAAGAACGGCATATGCGCTTCTACGTCAACGCGGTCGCCGACGGCACCGGCGAGGGCGCCGAAGAATCGGCCATCGTCTACGCCGTCGAGACCACCGAGCAAAAGGCGCTCGAGGGCCAGATGGCTCAAAGCCAGAAGATGCAGGCGGTCGGCCAGCTTGCCGGCGGCATCGCACACGACTTCAACAATGTACTGACCGCCATCATCATGGCGTCGGACCTTTTGTTGACCAATCATCGCCCGTCGGACCCGTCCTTCCCGGACATCATGAACATCAAGCAGAACGCCAACCGGGCGGCGTCGCTGGTGCGGCAGCTTCTGGCCTTCTCGCGCAAGCAGACGCTGCGGCCGGAGGTGCTCAACCTGACCGACGTGCTAGCCGATCTGCGGATGCTGCTGGCCCGTCTGGTCGGCAACGACATAAAGCTGAAGGTCGATCATGGCCGCGATCTGTGGCCGGTGAAGGTCGACATCGGGCAGTTCGAGCAGGTGGTGGTCAATCTGGCGGTTAATGCGCGCGATGCGATGCCGAACGGCGGCGACCTCACCGTGCGCACCCGGAATGTGACCATAGAGGAGAGCAAGAGCCTTCCCTACCGCGAACTTGCGCCGGCCGATTATGTGGTGGTCGAAGTCGAAGACACCGGCAGCGGCATCGCCCCCGAAGTACTCAAGAAGATTTTCGAACCGTTCTTCACCACCAAGGAGGTCGGCAAGGGCACTGGCCTCGGCCTGTCGATGGTCTATGGCATCATCAAGCAGACAGGCGGCTTCATCTTCTGCGAATCCGAGGTCGGCAAGGGATCGGTGTTCCGCATCTTCCTGCCGCGCTACATTGCAGAGGCGAGAACGGGGGGCGAACCCGGCGAGGCGCCGGCTGCACCGGCAAAGATCGCCGACGCAGCCAAGGATCTGTCTGGTTCGGCCACGGTGCTGCTCGTCGAGGACGAAGATGCCGTGCGGATGGGCGGCATGCGGGCCCTGACGTCGCGCGGCTATACCGTCCACGAAGCGTCCTCAGGCGTCGAGGCGCTGGAAGTCTTCGAGGCGCTCGGCGGCAAGGTCGACATTGTCGTGTCCGATGTGGTGATGCCTGAGATGGATGGGCCGACGCTGCTTGGCGAATTGCGCAAGCGGCAGCCGGACATCAAATTCGTCTTCGTATCCGGCTACGCGGAGGATGCGTTCGCTAAAAACCTGCCGGCAGACGCGCATTTCGGTTTCCTGCCGAAGCCGTTTTCGCTCAAGCAACTGGCCACAATCGTCAAGGATGTGCTGGAATCTTAGGGCTTACTAATTCTCGCACTTGCGAAATGGCGCGAGACTGCCATGATTATGGGCGAAACGGGCGGCGGGTTTTGGGGGAGCATGCCGTGACGCCGCACAACGAGGCAGGCAAGGGTGATTATGCCGCAACAGTGCTGTTGCCGGGCGACCCGCAGCGTGCCGAATGGATGGCGGAAACCTTTCTGGAGGCGCCGCGCTGCGTTAACCGTCGAAGGGAAGCCCTCGGTTTTACCGGCCTGTTTCGCGGCAAGCCCGTGAGCATCCAGTCCACCGGCATCGGCGTCTCGTCATTCCTGATCTACGCGCATGAATTGCTGGATTTCCACGGCGTGAGGACACTGATCCGCACCGGTACCTGTGGTGCCCTAACTGCCGCGGTTAAACTGCGCAGCCTGGTGATCTCGCAGTCGGTGCGCGGTGAAAGTGCCGAGAGCGGCCAGGTTTTTGGGCTCTATGGTGCTGATGCCGGCCCCGATCCGGCGCTATTTTCCCGAGCCTTAGCCCGAGCTGCCGGAATCGGCATCGAACATCAGGCTGGGCTGACCATCTGCAGCGATATATTCTATCATCCTCAGGGGCGCGATCGCTTCGCCGAAGCGCAGGCCCACGGCGCGCTGGCCGTGGATATGGAGACCAGTGCGCTCTATCGCATCGCGGCGCATTTCGGCGCCCGGGCGCTGTCGATCCTGACTGTCGTCGACAATGTGGTGACCGGCGAGCAAACCGATTATTCCGAACGCCAGGCGCTTTTCACCGATATGACTCGCCTGGCACTCGATGTTGCGATCGAAAGTTAAGCTGCTTGCCGCTTCGGGGCCGTGTGTTCTTCGATGCCCGGCCGATGGCCGCGCAGATAGAGGGCACAGGTCGTGCGCAACATCGAGGCGAAGTTCGGAACCTGGCCATTGATCTCTATGGCCTCGTCATAAAGCTTCGAGATGAATTTCGGCGTCGTTAAACCTTGGCTGTCGGCGATCTCGTCGAGCAATGCCCAGAACGTCGCCTCGAGCTGGATGCTCGTCGAGTGCCCATCGATGCGGATCGATCGATTGATCTGCCGGTAGCCCTCCGGATCCTGCCCGGCAAAAACCCTGCACATCGTTACCTCCCGTTCTTAGTGGTCTTGGCCATTCTTGTTGACTTTAGGCGCAATCAGCAGCGATTCGCGCCTTTGAGCAGTGCCTATTGCGGCCAATTATCTTCAGCCGGAAAGCGGAAAACAGCAATCGGACTTTCGTCCTTAGGCGGTTTGCCACCCCGTCGTTAGATTAGCGCGTGGTAATCGGCTGCCACCACCTTTGCCGCAACCCGCGCATAATCACGCCGACGCGCATAAGGTGCTGGTGCGACGGAGTGTCATTTGGCGAAGACGATCCACACCATGATCCGGGTTCTGCACGAGGCCCGTTCCATCGACTTCTACCGGAAAGCCTTTGGGCTGGACGTCGCTGAACGGCTCGATTTCGAAACCTTCACGCTCGTCTATCTGAGCAATGCCGAGGCGGGCTTCGAAGTCGAGCTCACCGTCAATAAGGGCCGCCAGGAGCCTTATTCGCTCGGCGACGGCTACGGCCATCTCGCGGTTTCGGTCGCCGATCTGGACAGCGAACATGACCGGCTCGGCGCGCTTGGCCTGAGCCCGAAGAAGATCGTCGAGTTCAACCGCGACGGAGCGCTGCTCGCGCGCTTCTTCTTCATCGAGGATCCCGACGGCTACAAGATCGAGGTTCTGCAGCGTCAGGGCCGGTTCAAATAGGAGACGTTACGGCCGTACCGGCCAGCGGGCGCCAGCCAGGGCACCTTCGGGTGCGAACAGCAAGCAAAGGGAGGAACAAATGGTCACGATTTATGAGAGAAAGCCGGCCCATGAAAGGAAGCCCGGGCTATCGCGCCGCGAGCTTCTGAAGCGCGGCGGTGTCGGCGCGTTGCTGGTCATTTCGGGTAGTGCCGTCATCAGCCCGGAACATGCCTGGGGTCTCGAAACATCTGCGCTCAAGCCCGAAACCATGGCGACCCTGATCCAGATGGCGCGCGACATCTATCCGCACGACCAAGTGCCTGACAAATATTACGCAATCGCCGTCAAGGCCCATGACCAGCAGGCCGGCAAAGACCCAGCCCATAAGGACCTCATCGAAAACGGCATCGCCGAACTCGACTCGAAGTCGGGTAAGGGTGGCTACACCAGCCTCGGCTGGGAGGAGCAGCGCGTTGCCGTGCTAAGAGAGATCGAGGACACGCCGTTCTTCCAGGCAGTCCGTGGCGGGCTTGTCGTCGGTCTCTACAACCAAAAAGAGGTCTGGCCGATCTTCGGCTACGAGGGCGAGTCCTACTCCAAGGGCGGCTACATGGCGCGCGGGTTCGACGACATCGAGTGGCTCTGAGCCCCCGTCGTCCCAAACCGTACACAATAGACATCATGGGAGGAAACCATGGCAGCACCATTTGATCTCACGAACGACGGCGTGGTTGTCATCATCGGCTCCGGCGCAGGCGGCGGCACGCTCGGCAATGAACTCGCCCAGAAAGGCATCGATGTCGTCATCCTGGAGGCGGGCGCACGCCACGAATACGAGGATTTCATCAACGACGAGTGGGATTCATTCGCCCAACTCGCCTGGACGGACAGGCGCACGACCTCGGGCGACTGGCGGGTGGCGAAAGATTTTCCCAATCTGCCGGCATGGATCGTCAAGGCGGTCGGCGGCTCGACCACGCACTGGGCGGGCGCCTCGCTGCGCTTTCAGGAGCATGAATTCAGAACGCTTTCGACCTACGGAAAACTAGAAGGCGCGAACCTGCTCGATTGGCCGATCACGCTTGCCGAGCTGGAGCCCTACTACGCAAAGGCCGAAGATAAGCTGGGCGTGACGCTCACCAACAACATCCCAGGCCTTCCCGGCAACAACAACTTCAAGGTGATGAAGGCCGGCGCCGACAAGCTCGGCTACAAGGAGTGCCACACCGGCCGGATGGCAATCAATTCCGAGCCGCGCGACGACCGCAATGCCTGCCAGCAGACCGGCTTCTGCTTCCAGGGCTGCAAATGGGGCGCCAAATGGTCGACGCTCTATAGCGAAATTCCCAAGGGCGAGGCGACCGGCCATCTCGAGGTCAGGCCGAACGCCATGGCTATCAAGATCAACCACGATGCGTCAGGCAAGGTGACCGGCGTCGTCTATGCCGACAAGGACGGCAGACTGCAGGAACAGAAGGCCCGCATCGTCGCCGTGGCCGGAAATTCGATCGAGAGCCCCCGGCTGCTGCTCAATTCGGCATCGAGCCAGTTTCCCGACGGTCTTGCCAATTCATCGGGGCAGGTCGGCAAGAACTACATGCGCCACACCACGGGCTCGGTCTACGGCATCTTCGACAAGCCGGTGCATATGTATCGCGGCACCACCATGGCCGGTATCATCCGCGATGAGGCCCGCAACGATCCTTCGCGCGGCTTCGTCGGCGGCTACGAGCTTGAGACGCTGTCGCTCGGCCTGCCGTTCATGGCCGCCTTCCTCAATCCCGGCGGCTGGGGGCGTTCCTTCACCACGGCGCTCGACCACTACGACCATATGGCCGGCATGTGGATCGTCGGCGAAGACATGCCGCGCGAGGAAAACCGCATCACGCTGCATGCCGATCTCAAGGACGAGCACGGCATGGCGGTGGCGGACGTCCATTTCGACGACCATGCCAACGACACGGCAATGCGAGACCACGCCTACAAGCAGGGCTCGGCGCTTTACGCAGCGGTGGGTGCGACCCGGACCTTCCCGACGCCACCCTATCCGTCGACCCACAATCTCGGCACCAACCGGATGAGCGAGAAGGCGGCCGACGGCGTCGTCAACAAGCATGGCCAGGCGCACGACATCAAGAACCTGTTCGTGTCGGATGGCAGCCAGTTCACCACCGGCGGCGCTGAAAATCCAACATTGACGATCGTGTCGCTGGCGATCCGTCAGGCCGACTATATCGCTGGACAGATGTCGGCCAAGAGCATTTAGCGATACCCTCTCGACTGCCTGTTGGCGCGGAACCTCGCAAGGTTTCGCGCCTCTTCTTGTCGGCTGTTCAACGCTTCGTGCAGGTCGAGGCGGTGAAGGCGCCGTCAGGCTGCTTCATGATGATGTCGAAGGACGGGCTGGTTTGACCGTCCAGGATGGCTTGCGTGAGCGAGATCGAGTTGCCGCCGGTCGTATAGCCGCCCAACGGTCCCAACCATGTAATCTCGCCATTTGTATCCATCTGATAATTGTAGCCCTGCCGGGCGGTTCCGAAGGTCACCGGACCGCTATAGACATTTCCCTTGATGGTGATGTCGCCAAGGCTGAGGAACATGCCAAGCAGATAGACTTCGCAGTGATAGGTCCCGTCCGGCAATTTGCCGTGGGTGAAATCGGCGCGTGCACTGCCGGTGGCCGCAACCAGAAGCATGGTGCTGAAAATACGAGAAATCCTGGAGGTCATGACGTCGCTCTTTTGAAGATCGAGCTTGCCGCATTTTCCTGCGGCGCTGCAACCTTTCGTCGTCTTTGATACGGCGTTGCTCAAAATTCATGCATTAATTCGTGAGTGATCAAAACTTAGGCGAGAGCGGGGAATTTTTTCTCAATCAGAACACCTGCGGCGGCGCTTAACTTTGGCGGCTAATATATTAACTAGCTGATAGAGCAAGAAAATCTAAGCCCACTCAATTTTGCTTCCGCGGTTGGCACAGCGGTTGCATGGTCTGTTTGCGATGCGATCAACCAGCTAGGGAGTTTGAAATATGAGGGGCAGTTTCTCGACAATAACAAAAATGTTTTCGGCAGGCGCTGTCACAGCCGGCTTGCTGATGAGTGTCCCGGCCAGGGCGGCTGACGACACGATCAAGGTGGGTATTCTCCACTCGCTGTCGGGGACCATGGCGATTTCGGAGACGACGCTGAAGGACGCCATGCTGATGCTCATCGAAAAGCAGAATGCAAAGGGCGGCCTGCTCGGCAAGAAGCTCGAAGCGGTCGTCGTCGATCCGGCTTCGAACTGGCCGCTGTTCGCCGAAAAGGCACGCGAACTGATCTCCAAGAACAAGGTCGCGGCGGTGTTCGGTTGCTGGACCTCAGTGTCGCGCAAATCGGTGCTGCCGGTGTTCAGCGAACTCGACAACATCCTTTTCTACCCCGTCCAGTATGAGGGCGAGGAGAGCGAGCGCAACGTGTTCTACACCGGTGCGGCGCCGAACCAGCAGGCTATTCCGGCCGTCGACTATCTGATGAGCGAGGACGGCGGGTCGGTGAAGCGCTGGGTGCTTGAAGGCACCGACTATGTCTATCCACGCACCACCAACAAGATCCTCGAAGCCTATCTGAAGGCCAAGGGCGTCGCTGCCGAAGACATCATGGTCAACTACACGCCGTTCGGCTTCTCCGATTGGCAGACCGAGGTCTCGGCGATCAAGAAGTTCGGCTCGGCCGGCAAGAAGACGGCCGTCGTATCGACCGTCAACGGCGACGCCAACGTGCCGTTCTACAAGGAACTCGGCAACCAGGGCATCAAGGCCGAGGACATCCCGGTCATGGCCTTCTCGGTCGGCGAGGAAGAGCTTGCCGGTCTCGACACCGCGCCGCTCGTCGGTCATCTCGCCGCTTGGAATTATTTCCAGAGCATCGATACGCCCGAGAACGCGAAGTTCATTGCCGACTGGCACAAGTTCATCAAGAACGACAAGCGCACCACCAACGACCCGATGGAAGCCCACTATGTCGGCTTCAACATGTGGGTGAAGGCGGTTGAGAAGGCTGGCACCACCGACCCTGACAAGGTCATCGACGCCGTGATCGGCGTCTCGGTGCCGAACCTGACCGGTGGTTATTCGACCATGATGCCGAACCATCACATCACCAAGCCGGTGCTGATCGGCGAAATCCAGGCCGATGGCCAGTTCGAGACCGTCTCGCAGACGCCTGGCCTGGTGATGGGTGACGAGTGGTCTGACTATCTGGCTGATTCGAAGGACCTGATCTCCGATTGGCGCGCACCTCTGTCCTGCGGCAACTTCAATGTTGCCACCGGCAAGTGCGGCGGTAAGGGAACCAACTGATCCTCCCGGGTCTGACGGTCGCGGATTTCTCCACGACCTAGACCGCGACGCGTCCGGGCGAGCTCCTCCTCTCCTCCAGTCCGCCCGGACGCGAAGTTCAACCCTTCAAGAGTCGCCAGAAATCGATGATCTTCACCCGCGCTATCGGCCTGACGCTGCTGCTCCTCCTGGGGATGCTGTCGCCGTCGAACGCTGCCGAAGCGGATCTGCGCGCCATCATCGCCAAATTTGCCACTGCCTCGAATTTTTCGGCCACCGAAGCTGTCGTGCGCGAGCTGGCGGCCACCGGCGACCCTGCCGTCGAACGCCCGCTTGGCGCGCTTGCGGAGGGCGATCTTTATGTCCGCAAGACCGATTCGCTGGTTTTCATCGGCAAGGAAGGTGGCGGCAGCGTTGAGCTGCTCGACCCCCTGAGCGGTGAAAAGTCCGGCGACGCGGCCAAGGCCGAGATCACCAAGATCAAGGTCAACAATACGCTGCGCCGCGCCATCCGCGATGCTTTGGGCATGCTGACGCTCGGCGCTAAAGACCCGGCTGCGCGCATTGCTGCTGCCGATACAATGTTCAAGACGCCCGATGCCACGAACATCGAGCCACTCGATGCCGCAATCGCAAGCGAAACCGTGGCAAGCGTCAAAGCGCTGCTCGAACAGGCCCGCGCCGCATCGGTTCTGGTGTCGGACAGGCCGAAGGCCGATAAACTCGCGGCGATCGCCCTGATCGGCGCGCGCGGCGACCGCAACGCACTGTCTCTGCTCACCGCCGTCGAGGCCAATTCCGAAGGCGCGGTCAAGGACGCGGCGACGGCGGCGATCGCCAGCATCAATTCGACGCTGGCGCTGTGGGATGCGGGCCAGAACATCTGGTACGGCATTTCGCTCGGATCGGTGCTGCTGCTGGCGGCGATCGGCCTCGCCATCACCTTCGGCGTCATGGGTGTCATCAACATGGCGCATGGCGAAATGGTCATGCTCGGCGCCTACACGACCTTTGTCGTGCAGGAGGTGATCCGCAATTCCTTTCCCGGCCTGTTCGACTGGTCGCTGGTCATCGCGCTGCCGCTCGCCTTCTTGGTCGCGGCGCTCGTCGGCCTTGTCATCGAGCGGGGCGTCATCCGTTTCCTCTACGGCCGGCCGCTGGAGACGCTGCTGGCGACATGGGGGGTCTCGCTGATCCTGCAGCAGGCCGTGCGCACCATCTTCGGGCCGACCAACCAGGAAGTCGGCAACCCGTCATGGATGTCCGGTTCGTTCGATATCGGCCAGCTTGCGGTTACCTGGAACCGGCTCTGGATACTGGTATTCGCGCTCGGTGTGTTCGCGGTGCTGCTTTATGTGATGAAGCGCACGCCCTGGGGCCTGCAGATGCGCGCCGTCACCGCCAATCGCCGCATGGCCGCGTCTATGGGAATCAGGACGCCATGGGTCGACGCGCTGACCTTTGCGTTGGGGTCCGGAATTGCCGGCATCGCCGGTGTCGCGCTCAGCCAGATCGACAATGTCTCGCCCAATCTCGGCCGCGGCTACATCATCGACAGCTTCATGGTCGTCGTCTTCGGCGGCGTCGGCAATCTATGGGGCACGCTGGTCGGCGCCTTCTCGCTCGGCATCGTCAACAAGTTTCTCGAACCCTATGCCGGGGCAGTCCTCGGCAAGATAGTCGTGCTGGTCCTCATCATCCTGTTCATCCAGAAACGCCCGCGCGGCCTTTTCGCACTTAAGGGCAGGTCGGTGGAAGCATGATCACGGGACGCTTCTTCGCCGCCGGCGCCGACCGCCGCATCGCCATCACGATCTTCATCCTTTTGGCGATCGCCTTCATCGTGCCGCTGCTCAATCTTGCGGTCTCGCCGACAAGTGCGTTCTACGTGCCGTCCTATGTCGTCGCGCTCACCGGGAAATACCTCTGCTACGCGCTGCTCGCCTTGGCGCTCGATCTCGTCTGGGGCTATTGCGGCATCCTTTCGCTCGGCCACGGAGCCTTTTTCGCGCTCGGCGGCTATGCGATGGGCATGTATCTGATGCGCCAGATCGGTTCGCGCGGCGTCTACGGCAATCCCCTGCTACCCGACTTCATGGTGTTCCTGAACTACAAGGAGCTGCCGTGGTTCTGGTACGGTTTCGACCATTTCTGGTTTGCGGCGATCATGGTGCTTGCGGTGCCCGGCCTGCTCGCCTTCGTCTTTGGCTGGTTCGCCTTCCGCAGCCGCGTCACCGGCGTCTATCTGTCGATCATCACCCAGGCGATGACCTATGCGCTGCTGCTTGCGTTTTTCCGCAACGACATGGGTTTCGGCGGCAACAACGGCCTGACCGATTTCAAGGATATTCTCGGCTTCAACGTGCAGGCCGATGCGACTCGCTCGGGATTGTTCGCGGCCAGCGCCATAACGCTGGCGCTCGCCGTCTTCGTCACCTGGGCAATCGTAGGTTCAAAATACGGCAAGCTGCTGATGGCGGTGCGCGACGCCGAGAGCCGCACGCGCTTTCTCGGCTGGCGCGCGGAGAACGTCAAACTGTTCGCCTTCACTGTGTCGGCTGTCATGGCCGGCATTGCCGGCGCGCTCTACGTGCCGCAGGTGGGCATCATCAATCCGGGCGAGTTCGAGCCGTCCAACTCGATCGAGGTGGTGGTATGGGCGGCCGTAGGCGGGCGCGGCACCATCGTCGGGCCGATCATCGGCGCACTCGTGGTCAATGCCGGCAAATCCTGGTTCACCGGCGTGCTGCCGGAGTTCTGGCTGTTTGCGCTTGGCGGCCTGTTTGTCGCCGTCACGCTGTTCCTGCCCCAAGGCATTATCGGCATGTGGGATTCCTGGCGCGGCAATGCCAAGGCGCTGCGCGCGGCCTCGATCGCCGAGGAGGCCGGCACCGATCCTGACGTCCAGCCAACGCCGAAGATCGTTCGCTCGGCTGCGAGAACGCCGGGCGACTGGTCCACATCCAGCCCCGAACCGCAGCCGGCGGAGTGAGCGATGTCGAAGAGCAACACCATCCTCTATCTCGACGGCGTCTCGGTTTCCTTCGACGGCTTTCGCGCCATCAACAACCTGTCGCTGGTGCTCGACAAGGGCGAGATGCGGGCGATCATCGGTCCCAACGGCGCCGGCAAGACAACGATGATGGACATCGTCACCGGCAAGACGCGTCCCGACGCGGGCGAGGTTTACTTCGACGGGCAGGTCGACCTGACCAAACATGACGAGGCCGAAATCGCCATGATGGGCATCGGCAGGAAATTCCAGAAGCCGACCGTCTTCGAAAGCCACACGATCGAGGAGAACCTGATGCTGGCGCTGAAGGGCCCACGCTCGATCTTCCCGGCGCTGTTCCATCGCCGCTCGGCCGCGGAGGCGCGGCAGATCGACGATCTTCTCGGCATCACCCGGCTGGGCGACAAGCGCGATGAACTCGCCGCCAATCTCAGCCACGGCCAGAAGCAATGGCTCGAGATCGGTATGCTGCTGGCGCAGGATCCGAAGCTGCTGCTGGTCGACGAACCGGTTGCCGGCATGACCGACGCCGAGACTGAGGAGACAGCGCGGCTGCTCAAGGATATCGCAAGCGACCATTCGGTCATCGTCGTCGAGCACGACATGCATTTCGTGCGCGAGCTCGGCGTCAAGGTCACCTGCCTGCACGAAGGTTCGGTCCTGTCCGAAGGCTCGCTCGATTTCGTTTCGGCCGACGAGCGTGTCGTCGAAGTTTACCTGGGAAGATGATCATGGTCTGGCGCGTTCCGTTCCATCATTTCGACCTTTCGTTCTTCAGGCGTTGGAGAAGGCGCTGACCATGCTCGAAGTCTCCAACGCCACGCTGCACTACGGCGCCGCCCAGGCGCTGCGTGGCGTCTCGCTGAAGGCCGGCGCGGGCAAGATCACTTGCGTGCTCGGCCGCAACGGCGTCGGCAAAACCAGTTTGATGAGATCGATCGTCGGCCACCACCGGTTGACGAGCGGAAGTGTTGCCTTCGAGGGGAAGGCGCTCGACCGGAGCGCGGCGTATGATCGCGCCCGGTCGGGCATCGCATTCGTGCCGCAGGGCAGGGAGATCTTCCCGCTGCTCACCGTGCGGGAAAACCTCGAATCGGGCTTTGCGCCATTGAAGCGCGCCGACCGCAACATTCCCGGCCACGTCTTCGAATTGTTCCCCGTGCTGAAGCAGATGCTCGGCCGCCGGGGCGGCGACCTTTCCGGCGGCCAGCAGCAGCAGCTTGCCATCGGCAGGGCACTGGTGATGCGGCCGAAACTGCTGGTGCTCGACGAGCCGACCGAAGGCATCCAGCCGTCGATCATCAAGGATATCAGCCGCGCCATTCGCTATTTGCGCGACCAGGCAGGCATCGCCGTGCTGCTGGTTGAACAGTATCTAGATTTCTGCCGGGAACTGGCGGACGAGGTCAACATCATGGACCGCGGCCAGATCGTCCACACCGGCCCGGCCGAGGATCTCGACCGCGCCGATGTCCGCAAGTTCCTGACTGTCTAAAGCCTCAGTGGCGAATCCCAAACCCTCTAGGATTAGCTGAACCATCTCTCCCGTCTTCATCCTGGGGCGAGGCAAGGAGCGAAGCGACGCGGTGCAGACCCCCACGAATCCATGCCGTGACACCCGCCGAAGAGTGCAGGGGCGAAGAGAAAAAGCCGTTCTCCGGCGCCCCCCCATCCTGGACCTGCACCGTGGCGATGCCCTGACGTCACGGCATTGACCCTTGCGTCTTCACCCCGCTTCGCGTCGCTGCACCCAAGGATGACGAAATAACGAAGGTTTACGAGATTTTCTTCAACGACACCGTTTGCAACTCTGGCGCGCCGAAGATTGCATGCTAGGCTTTACTTGGCCTTGTTGAGTCGGCCGCTTTCCGTATCAGTCTCGTTGACAGATCAAGGTGAGGCGTGGGCTCAGCCGGCAGGTTCCGTGCAAGCAGCCCCCTTCTTGAGATCTGATTGTTGTTCAACGCATTTGGGGCACTTGGGCCAGGGCAGCCGATGGAACGTTACGTCGAGGACTACCAGAAACGACGGCTCACCGAGCGCGTCGACATCATGACCGCCATCAACATTCTGAAATCACAAGGATACGACCACGACGAGCTGATCGCAGAGATCACCAAGGTCTTCTATGTCGATCTCGATACCTACAACGAGGTCGTGAAGGCGGCGTGAGGGGTGACGGAAGGGGCGGATGCGCTACCGCGAAGCGGCTAGCTTGCGCGTCGGAAGGTCGAGGCGGCGACGCGGTTGCGACCGCCGCGCTTGGCGGCATAGAGCGCCTTGTCGGCCGCGCTGAGCACCTTGTCGAAGCTTATGCCGTCCTTGCTGCCGAAAGCGTATCCGGCGCTGACCGTACATGTCAGGGGACGGGTTTCGGTCGCGATGACGCGCGCGGCGAAGGCGGTGCGTATACGCTCGGCGATGAATTCCACCGTTTCGGGCAGGGTCCGCTTCAGAACCAGCGCGAATTCCTCTCCGCCCATGCGCGCGGCGACATCGGTCGGGCGAAGGTTCTCGACCAGTTCCTCGGCGAACACTTTCAGCACCTGATCGCCCGTGGCGTGGCCGAATTCGTCGTTGATGGCCTTGAAGCGGTCGAGGTCGAACACGACCACAGCCGTGAACGCCCCGATCGGAGCGCCGCCATTGAGGTCGAACAAAGCGCGACGATTGAGCAGGCCGGTCAGCGGATCGGTCAGCGCATCCAGACGGTGATGCCGAGCCAGACGGCCTTGGTTGAGCGCCAGCGAAAGGGCGCCGATGCCGGTCATGCTGGCGATGACCACGACGAGGCTCAGATCCTCGGCCCAGTTGCTGGGCGCATGTCCGAGGACAAGCTTCCCATCCCATGCAAGAGCCATGGCACACAGCACAAAGGAAATGCCGGTGGTCGAGTAGAGCACGGTAAGGCCGATGATCGGGACAGGGGCTTCCGCGCGCCCGATCCAGTACTGATAGGCCGTTGCAAATAGAAGCAGGGCGGCAAGGAGATTTTCGAACATGAAGCCGAGCCCGTCATAGCCGAGCGCCATCGGCGGCAGCGCCAGGGCCAGCGAGATGCAGCTGCCGAGAACCGTCAGCGGGATCGGCGACAGGCCGCTCCTGAACTGGTAGGCGGCGCCCAGCATGGTCGAGAACCCAACCAGGAGCAGGGCGAACGTCGCGATGCCGAGAATGCGTCCGGGCGTCTCGATATAGTCCTTGTAGATAACAACGTCGCCGACGATCAACAAAGCGCTGATCGCCCATGTCAGCAGAAACTTTTCAGTTCGCGCGGTCAGCCAGATGCCGAACAATGTCAGGCTCAGGCAGGCGGCGGAAAAACCGACAGCCAGCAGAAGTGAGTGGTAGTCAAGCGACATGCCCTAACCCGCGGCTGCCTTAGCTCCGCGGATTCATGAAGCAAGGAGGTATCGATAAGGTTACGACGGCGGTGAAGGTGTCACAATTCGAGATCGTCAGCCTGAGACGCGTTTCATCAGCGCCATGGCGCCGAACGGTGCGCGGACCTTGCCCTCGGTGATGAAGTAGACGAACACATCACGCGGTTTTACCGGTGCGTCGGTCGAGGGGTCGACGCGCGGCAGGTCGGCCGGCGCCTTGCCTTCCGACCAGGTTTTGGCACGCGCCGCCCACTCATCGAGCCCCTTCGGCGTGTAGCAGTCGGGATTGTCGTCGCTGCCGGTCTGCAGCCGCGCATAGATGAAATCGCCGGTGATGTCGGCGATCCCTGGATATTTGGCGTGATCGGCATAGACGATCGCGACCTTGTATTTGCGCGCCAGGGCGGCGAATTCCGGCACGACGAAGCTATCGTTGCGCACCTCCACCGCATGGCGCAGCGCAACGCCGTCCTGCTTTTCAGGCAATAGCTTGAGGAAGGCCTCGAAATCGTCCGGGTCGAACTTTTTCGTCGGCGCGAACTGCCACAGGATCGGCCCGAGCTTGTCGCCGAGTGCGGCGACGCCCGACCCCAGGAAGCGCGTCATCGACTCGCCGGCCTCGCCGAGCACGCGTCGGTTGGTGACGAAGCGGTTGCCTTTAAGCGAATAGACGAAGCCATCCGGCGCTTCGTTAGCCCATTTGACGAAGGTCGGCTCCTTGAAACTCGAATAATAGGTGCCGTTGACCTCGATGCTCGGCACCTGCCGGGTTGCGTAGTGCAGTTGCTTCGCCTTGGACAGTTTGTCCGGATAGAAGGACGTGTCCCATGGCTCGAAGCTCCAGCCGCCCATGCCGGCGCGAATTGTTCCTGATTGAGTCACTGTCGTCCTCCCGTTTGCTTCAAAGGATCAGGCGATCGCCGTTGTCTGGGCGGCTTTAGCCATGTCGACGATCGTCCATCCTGGCCGGTACGGATTGGGCCGGCGACCCGTTTCGTGAAAGCCACAGGCTTTGTAGAGCGCGATGTTCCGCTCCATCTTCGCGTTGGTGTAGAGCCGCACCTCGGGCAGATGCCATAGGCGCGTCTGTTCGTCCGCCCATCTCAGTAGGGCGATGCCGAAACCATTGCCCTGGAAGGCAGGGCCGACGGCGACGGAGAAGATCATTGTGTGGTCCGGGTGCCGCTCGATGACAATCAGTCCGGCCGGCTCGCCGCTGCTTTCCAGCAGCCAGACTTCGCCGCGTCCGATCCGCGGCGCATAGTCTTCGGTGACCGGGATCGGCGGCGCGCCGAACAAGGCTGTGTAGGGCGCGTAGGCGGCGTCGGTCAGCTGGGCGACAGCGTCAAGATCACCGGCAAGCGCTCTTCTGATCTTCATTTGAAGGTTCTTCCAGACGCCAGCCAGTCCTCATTCACTCCGCCGCTTCGCGCTTGCCCCCGGGCCGCCGCTCCAGCAGTTCCCGCAGGAACTGGCCGGTGTAGCTGCGCTTCTCGCGGATGATATCCTCCGGCGTGCCGGACGCCACCAGCTCGCCGCCGCCGTCGCCGCCTTCGGGGCCGAGGTCGAGCACCCAGTCGGCGGTCTTGATGACCTCGAGATTGTGCTCGATGACGACCACCGTATTGCCCTGGTCGACCAGCTCGTGCAGCACTTCGAGCAGTTTGGCGACGTCGTGGAAATGCAGGCCGGTGGTCGGCTCGTCGAGGATGTAGAGCGTCTTGCCGGTCGCCTTGCGCGACAGCTCCTTGGCGAGCTTGATGCGCTGCGCCTCGCCGCCCGACAGCGTCGTCGCCTGCTGGCCGACATGGATGTAGCCGAGGCCGACCTGCTTCAGCGTCTCCAGCTTGTCGCGCACGCCGGGCACCGCGGCGAAGAAATCGACGCCCTCCTCGACCGTCATATCGAGCACGTCGGCAATCGACTTGCCCTTGAACAGGACGTCGAGCGTCTCGCGGTTGTAGCGCTTGCCATGGCAGACGTCGCAGGTGACATAGACGTCCGGCAGGAAGTGCATCTCGATCTTGATGACGCCGTCGCCCTGGCAGGCCTCGCAGCGGCCGCCCTTGACGTTGAACGAGAAGCGGCCCGGCTGATAGCCGCGCGCCTTGGATTCTGGCAGGCCGGCGAACCAGTCGCGGATCGGCGTGAAGGCGCCGGTATAGGTGGCGGGATTGGAGCGCGGCGTCCGTCCAATGGGCGACTGGTCGATATCGATGACCTTGTCGAGGAACTCAAGGCCCTCGATGCGGTCATGATCGGCCGGGTGCTCGCGAGAGCCCATGATGCGGCGCGACGCCGCCTTGAACAGCGTTTCGATCAGGAAGGTCGACTTGCCGCCGCCGGAGACGCCTGTGACGGCGGTGAAGGTGCCGAGCGGGATTTCGGCGGTAACGTTCTTCAGATTGTTGCCGCGCGCGCCGACGATCTTCAGACGCCGGTTCTTCTTGGCTTCGCGCCGCACGGCCGGCGTCGCCACTTCGAGCTCGCCCGACAGATACTTGCCGGTGATCGAGGCCGGGCTGGCCATGATCTGCTGCGGCGTTCCCTGCGCGATGATGTGGCCACCATGGATGCCGGCGGCCGGGCCGATGTCGACGACATAGTCGGCATGCAGGATGGCGTCCTCGTCATGCTCGACGACGATCACCGTGTTGCCGATGTCGCGCAGGTGCTTCAGCGTGTCGAGCAGGCGCGCATTGTCGCGCTGGTGCAGGCCGATCGACGGCTCGTCCAGCACATAGAGCACGCCGGTGAGGCCGGAGCCGATCTGCGAGGCCAGGCGAATGCGCTGGCTCTCGCCGCCCGACAGTGTGCCGGAATTACGCGACAGCGTCAGGTAGTCGAGCCCGACATCGTTGAGGAAGCGCAACCGCTCGCGGATCTCTTTGAGCACGCGCACCGCGATCTCGTTCTGCTTGTCGCTGAGCGAGCCGGGCAGGGCGGTAAACCATTGGTCGGCCTTGCGGATCGACAGTTCGGTGACCTCGCCGATATGCTTGCCGGCAATCTTCACCGCAAGCGCTTCCGGCTTCAGCCGGTAGCCGCGGCAGGCCGGGCAAGGCGTGGCCGACATGAAGCGCTCGATCTCCTCGCGCATCCAGGCAGATTCGGTCTCCTTCCAACGCCGCTCGAGATTGGGGATGACCCCTTCGAAGATTTTCGTCGTCTTGTAGGAGCGCAGGCCGTCATCGTACTGGAAGGTGACCTCGCGCTCGCCGGTGCCATGCAGGATGGCTTGCTTTGCCTCTTCGGTCAGATCCCTGAACTTGTCGCCGAGCTTGAAGCCATAGACCTTGCCCAGCGCCTCCAGCGTCTGCACGTAATAGGGCGAGGTCGATTTCGCCCACGGGCTGACGGCGCCGGCACGCAGGGACAGGTTGTCGTCGGGCACGATCAGACTGGCGTCGATGGCGCGCTGGCTGCCGAGGCCGTCGCAGGTCGGGCAAGCGCCGAACGGGTTGTTGAAGGAGAACAGCCGCGGCTCGATCTCGGGAATGGTGAAGCCTGACACCGGGCAGGCGAACTTTTCCGAGAACAGAATACGTTCGTGCGTCTCGTTCTTCGACTTGTTGACCGAATCCTCGCCGGTCTGGCTGGAGTCGAGCGGACGGTCGGCGAATTCGGCCACCGCCAGCCCGTCGGCGAGCTTCAGCGCGGTTTCGATGGAATCGGCAAGCCGCGTCGCCAGATCGCCGCGCACCACGATGCGGTCGACGACGACATCGAGATCATGCTTGTACTTCTTGTCCAGCGCCGGCACGTCGGCGATTTCGTAGAAGACACCGTCGACCTTGACGCGCTGGAAGCCCTTTTTCTGCAGCTCCAGCAGTTCCTTGCGGTACTCGCCTTTGCGGCCTCGCACCATCGGCGCCAGGATGAACAGACGCGTGCCTTCCTCGATCGCCAGCACGCGGTCGACCATCTGCGACACCGTCTGGCTCTCGATCGGCAGGCCGGTGGCCGGCGAGTAGGGGACGCCGACGCGCGCGAACAGCAGCCGCATGTAGTCGTAGATTTCCGTGACGGTGCCGACCGTCGAGCGTGGATTCTTCGAGGTGGTCTTCTGCTCGATCGAGATAGCCGGCGACAGGCCGTCGATCTGGTCGACGTCAGGCTTCTGCATCATTTCGAGGAATTGCCGCGCATAGGCCGACAGACTCTCCACGTAGCGGCGCTGGCCCTCGGCATAGATGGTGTCGAAGGCGAGCGACGACTTGCCGGAGCCCGACAGGCCGGTCATGACGATCAGGCTGTCACGCGGCAGGTCGAGATCGACATTCTTCAGATTGTGTTCGCGCGCCCCGCGAATGGAAAGATATTTATGGTCGGCCATTGCCGGTCGCCGCCTCAGGTCTGGACTTTCGTGGGATGGCGGGTTGTCCCGGCCATCCCCTATGTAGGTAATTTCGCCACCTTTTCGAGAGACGCCACAACTCTCGACCAGAGCCTTTAACCGTCTTTCGCGCGCGCGGGCAAGCGGAAAGAACAAAGGCCGAACACGTTCCTGACAAAAGCGTCCATGTAATCACGGCCGCCGCGGCGCTGCTCAAAACGGATGCAAATTTCGGATTCGCCATCCAAGCGATCACATTTTTTGTAACCGGCTATCCAACGGTTGACGTCTCAGCCTCAGAGAGTCAGACTCCAAACGTCACCGAAGCCGACCGTCTATCGATGGCCTCGCCGCCTAAGGCGGCCTGCGAGACGCCGCAGGCTTTTGCGATATGCACTTCGGACGACACCAGTCGCATGGACAGAAAAGGAGAGCAGAGGAATGACTCCACCGGACAGTCCCTTGAGGCTCCACGTGTCGCTGGAGCCGCGGCAGGCATAAGTGCCAGGGCCAGGCGTTTACGCCGTCCGACAACCGTGACCTGCCGATCCCCATAAAATCAGAGACTACTAGTCGGATCGTCGGCTGAACGCCGCGAAGCATCCGAAATCAAAGCCGGCAGTGTACTCCCGGCAAATTGGATTTCAGATCCAAAAAAGCCCCGACCGTTTGCGGAAGCAGCGGCGGGGCTGTTTGCGTCAGATGGCCGCCGCAAGCGCTCGAGTGCCTTGAGATTGTGGCAGCGATGAAGGCCGATGCGCTATCACCGGGGGGCCTCGAACGCGCCGACGCCGACGTCGAAAGTTATGCTGCCGGAAATCCTGACATCGGTATCGCCGATCTTGAACTGGCCGTTACCGTTGCTGGGCACGGCGTCGTCGGGTTCGGGAGCCGGCTTGGCGATGCGATAGTCATCGGCCACGCCGGGCAACGTGCCGTTTTGCGAAGACGTTGAATTGTCTTCCGCGAACGCCGCGCCGGAAGTCATGGCCGCGACGGCAACACCGATGATTAGCCGGTTCAAGTGGGTGCGTAAAATCTTGTCGAGCATCGGCGGACTATATCCGCCGAGCCCTGGTCGAAGCCAGACCGGTGGCGATGAAACTTGCCGAACGACTTGGCCGCATCGCGCATGAGCCGGCTACCTTTTCACGCCGCCTTCTTACGGGTGTCAAAAACATGATCGACGAGCCCCCAAGTCTTTGCCTCCTCGGCGGTCATGAAATGGTCGCGGTCGAGCGTGCGTTCGACCTCTTCGAACGTGCGACCGCAATGATGCGAGTAAAGCTCGGTCATGCGCCGTTTGGTCCTGAGGATGCCTTCGGCGTGGCGCTGGATGTCGGAGGCTTGGCCCTGGAAACCGCCTGACGGCTGGTGCAGCAGGATGCTGGCATTGGGCAACGCGATACGCCGTCCCGGCGTGCCCGCCATCAGCAGGAACGAGGCCATCGAGGCGGCAAAGCCCATGCAGACGGTCGATACTGGACTGCTTATATACTGCATCGTGTCGTAGATGGCGAAACCGCTGGTCACCACACCGCCCGGCGAGTTGATGTAAAGGGAAATCTCCTTATCGGGATTGTCGGATTCCAGCGATAGAAGCTGGGCACAGACCAGCGCCGACACGCCATCGTCGATCGGACCGTTGATGAAGACGATGCGCTCGCGCAGCAGCCGCGAAAAAATGTCGAAGGCGCGTTCGCCGCGGCTCGACTGCTCGATCACCATCGGCACCAGGTTGGCAAAACCGCTCATCGCTTTTCTCCGTTGTGCCGCTCAGGCCGCGCGCAGGAAAAGGCGAGGCGTGTTTGCGGCAATGGTCTGTTTGGGGCTGTGTGCGTTGAGCGAAAGCCGGCAACCGGCGCCCACCATCAGAACCGCAGACGTAGCGACCCGCGCGAATCCATCGTGGACGATGCGCAGATGCGTACCGCCCGACACGGTGCGGCCGAGCGTGAAGGTGACGATACTGTCGAGCGGATCAGCTGCATTGCCAGGTGCCGGCCGCTCCCGCCAGGAATAGCGCAGCAGGCGTTCGGGCTCAGCGTCGAGGATTTCGCACTCGATCGGTGCACCCGCCTTAGCAAAGGCAAAGCGACTGCCGATCTCGGGTTTGATGTCGTTCGGCATCATCCAGGCCGCGAGCAGGTCCGGCACCGTCAGCGCCCGCCATACTTTTTCCGGCGGGTCTGGAAGCTCGCACTCGAACTCGATCGAATCTGCCGCCATGTCTGAATGCTGTTTTGCCCTCATTGGTCCATATCCTTCAAAACCGCCTTGAGCCTTTCGATGCGCTCGGGCCAGAACGCACGGTACCGCTGGATCCAGCTGAGCAGAGGGGCAAGCCCTTGCGGATCGGCGCGATAATAGGCGTTGCGGCCGGCTCGCCGCTCGACCACCAGGCCGGCGCCGCGCAGCACCGCGAGATGCTGCGACACGGCCGGTTGCGACACGGTCATGCCGCTGCGCAGTTCCGACACGGTCTTCTCGCCGGCGGCGAGCCGTTCGTAGACGGCGCGGCGCGTCGGGTCAGAAAGCGCTCGAAAAATCTCTGCTTCGATCATGATTGAAGCATAAGTCTGCACTTATTGGTTTGGCAAGCAGTCTTTTCGCGCCCATATGGAATGGCACGGCGGACCCCATCGATTGCTGACATTCCTTGACAGCAGGAATTGATTGGGATAGAACGAAAAGAGAACAAAAACCTTGTGGGAAAAGGCAGCCACGGCAGGCGGGGATTGTCCGCAGTCTATAAGGTGAGCGGCAGAAATTTTGTTTCGGATGAGCGCGGAGAAGTATCATGGCGGGTAGCGTCAACAAGGTCATTCTGGTGGGCAATCTCGGGGCGGACCCGGAAATCCGCCGTTTGAATTCGGGTGAGCCGGTCGTCAACATCCGCGTCGCCACGTCGGAAAGCTGGCGCGACAAGACTTCCGGTGAGCGCAAGGAAAAGACCGAGTGGCACAATGTCGTCATCTTCAACGACCAGCTCGCCAAGGTCGCCGAGCAGTATCTGAAGAAGGGCGCGAAGGTTTATGTCGAGGGCCAGTTGCAGACGCGCAAATGGCAGGACCAGACCGGCAATGATCGCTACACGACTGAGATCGTGCTGCAGAAATTCCGTGGCGAGCTGCAGATGCTCGACGCGCGCGGGCAAGGCGAGGGCGGTCAGGTCGGCAGCTATGCCGGTGGCGGCAGCAGCCGCGGTTCCGATTTCGGGCAGTCCGGCCCGGGCGAGAGTTTCAATCGCGGTGGCGGCAACAAGGGCGGTGGTGGCGGCGGTTCGTCGCGCGAACTCGACGACGAAATTCCGTTCTGATTTCTTAGGGCGGACGTCCCTTACGCGGGCGAAAAACGCCAGCTACTTGAGGCCACGAATTGGCGTCCCGAAAATCTGTCTTGGATTTCGGGACGTTCTGCATTTAAGCGGTGCGCAGTGAAAGGACGTGTTAGGTGAAAGCACGGGTCAAATGGGTCGAGGAGCGCACCTTTGTCGGCGAGTCCGGCAGCGGCCACAAGGTGGTGCTGGGGACTGCGTTCGGGCCGGAAGGCAGGACGCCGGGGCCGAGCCCGATGGAGCTTGTGCTGCTCGGCACCGGCGGCTGCTCAGCCTATGATGTCGTCCACATCCTCGAAAAGGGCCGCGAGGCGGTCGAAGACTGCGTGGTCGAACTCGACGCCGATCGGGCGGAGAAGGAGCCGCGGGTGTTCACCCGCATCCATATGCGTTTCATCGTCAAGGGTCGCGCGCTTTCGCGCGACAAGGTGAAACGGGCGATCGACCTGTCGATCGAAAAATACTGCTCGGCGACCGCGATGATGGCCAAGACCGCCGAGATCACCCACGACTTCGAAGTCATCGATACGATGGCGAGGTAGGATAGCGCCTGGTGGCGGCGGTTCGCCGCGCGAGCTGGACGACGATAATGACAGCCTCGGCAATCAAGCGCGAGGCCGCTTTCGTTTTCATGTCGCCATCAGCGCCTTGATGCCGTCGGCGACGAACTGCACGGCGAGCGCCGCCAGAATGACGCCGAGCAGCCGGGTCAGGATCGAGCGGCCGGTCTGGCCGAGGATGCGGTCGATGCGCTCGGCCAGCACGAACACCAGGTAGGTGATGACAAGACAGATCGCGATGATGCCGACAAGGGCTGCCTGCGCGCCAAAACCTGGAAAAGAGCCGGACAGCAGGACGGTCGCTGAAATCGCGCCCGGACCGGCGATCAGGGGGATCGCCAGCGGAAAGGCGGCGATGTTGTGGATCATGTCCTTGGTGATGGCGACGTCGCCGATCTTTTCCTTGCGGTCCTGCCGGCGCTCGAACACCATTTCAAAGGCGATGAAGAACAGCAGGAACCCGCCGGCGACGCGGAACGCCGGCAGCGTGATGCCGAACACCGACAGGATCGATGCACCGGCGATTGCAAACAGCGCCATCACCAGGAGACCGATGATCGAGGCGCGGACGGAAACCTGGTTGCGCTCCTCGCGGTTCATGCCGCGCGTCACGGCGAGGAAGAGCGGTGCCAGGCCTGGCGGGTCGATGGTCACGAGAATGGTGACGAAGGCGTTGAACAGGCTGTCGAAGCTCGGCATCTCTGACCCTCCCCGCCGGGCCGTGCCCGAGACCCCTGCATTGGTAGAGCAAAGCAGCGTCAGGGGAAACCGTGCAGGTCAGGTGCTGCCGGCTCGCTGCGCCAAGAACTCGACTTCGAGCCGCCAGGTCGCGCCATCGTCCTGAGAGCGTTCGCCCAGCCAGCGGAAGGAGTTTTCGGTAATCCGGGAAAAGCTCCAGCGCACCGAGGCGCCGCTGCCGTCAGCGCCGTGCTGGACGATGGTGTCGCCCTCGGCCCGGCCGAGCTGGCGGCTGTAGTACTGGGTGCGCGGATCGCTCCAGAAAATATGCCAAGCGTCGACGCCGGGGTCATAGACACGCAATGTCGTGCCATAGAAAGTCCATTTGCCGAGGGAGGGTGAGGGACCGGCGTCGCGCGCCGGCAGGATCCATACGTCCTGGATCGCGCGGCCCTCGAGCACCCAGCCGAAATGCACCTCGCCGCGCCCGGTCAGCACTTGGCCGTCCTCGAGGTGGCGCGTGGCATCGAATGTCCAGGCGCCGACGAAGCGGCCGTAAAGGTTCAGTTTTCCGGCCAGGCCCCCGGCAGGCTCGTCGCTGTGCAGGGCTTCGACAAAGGAAGATGAATTGAACATGATTTCGACCTCATCTTGTCAGGAGACTGGAGGGAATAGGCGGCGGCAGGGTTCTGTGCTTGGGAAAAATTGCTATCTTTCAAGCCATGACAACGAGCGCGCATACACTGGTGTCCGGACGAGGCTGGCAGGTGTTGGACGTGGTCTGCACCGCCGGCGCCGCCGATCGCCCGTTCGAGGAAGAGCATCGTAATTTCTGCGTCGCCGTGGTGACCAATGGCACATTCCGCTACCGCGCACGCCAGGGCAATGCGATGCTGACGCCGGGCGCGCTCCTGCTCGGCAACCCTGGCACGTGCTATGAGTGTGGGCACGAGCATGGCGCCGGCGACCGCTGCCTCTCCTTCCAGTTCGAGCCGGCCTATATGGAACAGATCGTTACCGACATGCCGGGCGTGAAGAATCTGGCCTTCGAGACGCCGCGGCTGCCGCCCTTGCCGGCGCTGGCACCGCTGCTGGCCGAGGCGGAATCCGCACGCGAGATGGCCGACGTCGACGCGTTCGAGGAAATCGGTCTGCGGATTGCCGGCGCAGCCGTCGCCTCCGGCGTCACGCCTGCTGCCGGGGTGCCGAGCCGCCGCGACGAGAAACGTGTCGCGGAGGCGGTGCGGCGCATTGAGCTGGATGCCGACCGGCCGGTCTCGCTTGCTGCGCTTGCAAGCGAGACGGCGACCAGCCCGTATCATTTCCTGCGCACGTTCCGACGCGTCGCGGGCATGACGCCCTACCAGTTCCTGCTGAAAACCCGGCTGCACAGGGCGGCGGTGCGGCTGCGCATGTCGGACGAGGCGATCTCGACGATCGCCTTCGAGGCGGGGTTCAACGATTTGTCGACCTTCAACCGCCGATTCCGGCGCGTGATGGGGGAGGCGCCCGGCGCCTATCGGGTCCGGCGGCGAGGCGATAAATTGCCGAACGCATCCGCCGTTCCGGCGTTGTGAAGCAAATTGGCCTGACAATGAGCTTTGCCGCGAGAGCAACGAGAAAACGCCTCGGCCATATCGTCGCAATCAGTGATATCCTTTTGAAATCACCACAAAAATCGACACTGGAAAACTACCGCGGACATTGGAGTTTCGACCCGGCTTCCTATATAACCACCGAGTGATTCCCGATTAGATTGTGACCTGATTTGACCGACCAGAAGACACCGCGCGGCGCCGACGGCGGCCCGACCGGCATCGAGCCGATATCCATCATCGAGGAGATGCAGCGCTCCTACCTCGATTACGCCATGAGCGTGATCGTCAGCCGTGCGCTGCCCGATGTGCGCGACGGGCTGAAGCCGGTGCATCGCCGCATCCTCTATGCCGCCCATGAGAGCGGCTACCACTGGAACCGCAAATACGTGAAGTCGGCGCGCCCGGTCGCCGACGTGATGGGTAAATACCATCCGCATGGCGACGCCTCGATCTACGACGCCTTGGTGCGCATGGCGCAGGATTGGTCGCTGCGCGTGCCGCTGATCGACGGGCAGGGCAATTTTGGCTCGATCGACGGTGATCCGCCGGCGGCGATGCGTTACACCGAATCGCGCCTGACGAAGGTCGCGCATGAGTTGCTGGAAGACATCGACAAGGACACCGTCGATTTCCAGGACACTTATGATGCGTCCGGCAGCGAGCCGAAAGTCCTGCCGGCGCGCTTTCCCAACCTGTTGGTCAACGGCTCCGGCGGCATCGCCGTCGGCATGGCCACCAACATTCCGCCGCACAATCTGGGCGAGGTCTGCAACGGCGCCATCGCCCTCATCGACAATCCGGCGATCGATCTGCCGGCGTTGATGGAGATCATTCCGGGGCCAGATTTCCCGACCGGCGGCATCGTGCTCGGCCGCTCCGGCATCTACAGCGCCTATTCGACCGGCCGCGGTTCCATAGTCATGCGGGGGCGCGTCAACGTCGAGGCGCGCGGCAACGACCGTGAATCGATCGTCATCACCGAAGTTCCCTACCAGGTGAACAAGTCGTCGATGATCGAGAAGATGGCGGAGCTGGTGCGCGACAAGCGCATAGAGGGCATTTCCGACATCCGCGACGAGAGCGACCGCCAGGGTTACCGCGTCGTCATCGAACTGAAGCGCGACGCGGTCGCTGACGTCATCCTCAACCAGCTCTACCGTTTCACGCCGCTGCAGACGTCGTTCGGCGCCAATATGGTGGCACTGAACGGCGGCAAGCCGGAATTGCTGACGCTGACCGACATGCTGAAGGCGTTTGTCGCCTTCCGCGAGGACGTGATCAGCCGGCGCACGAAATTCCTGCTGCGCAAGGCGCGCGACCGCGCCCATGTGCTGGTCGGCCTTGCCATTGCCGTCGCCAACATCGACGAGGTCATAAAGCTGATCCGCACCGCGCCGGACCCGCAGACGGCGCGCGAGCAGTTGATGGAGCGGCGCTGGCCTTCGGGCGACGTCGAATCGCTGATCCTGCTGATCGACGATCCGCGCCACCGCATCAACGAGGACGGCACATACAATCTGTCCGAGGAACAGGCGCGCGCCATCCTCGAACTGCGCCTGCAGCGACTGACCGCGCTCGGCCGCGACGAGATCGCCGACGAGTTGAACACGATCGGCGACGAGATCAAGGACTACCTGGACATCCTGTCGTCCCGCGCCCGCATTCAGCAGATCGTCAAGAACGAGCTTGCCGCCGTCCGCGACGAGTTCGGCACGCCGCGCCGTACCGAGCTCTCCGAGGGCGGGGCTGATATGGAAGACGAGGACCTGATCCAGCGCGAGGACATGGTCGTGACGGTCAGCCATTCCGGCTACATCAAGCGCGTGCCGTTATCGCTCTACCGGGCGCAGCGGCGCGGTGGCAAGGGCCGCTCCGGAATGTCGACCAAGGAAGAGGATTTCGTCACTAGGCTGTTCGTTGCCAACACGCACACGCCGGTGCTGTTCTTCTCCTCGCGTGGCATCGTCTACAAGGAAAAGGTCTGGCGCCTGCCGATCGGCAATCCGCAGTCGCGCGGCAAGGCGCTGATCAACATGCTGCCGCTGGAGCAGGGCGAACGCATCACCACCATCATGCCGCTGCCTGAGGACGAGACCAGCTGGGGCGAGCTCGACGTGATGTTCGCCACCACCCGCGGCACGGTGCGCCGCAACAAGCTGTCGGACTTCGTCCAGGTCAACCGCAACGGCAAGATCGCCATGAAGCTGGAAGAGGAAGGCGACGAGATCCTCGGCGTCGAGACCTGCACCGACAATGACGACGTGCTTCTGACCGCAAGCTCCGGCCAGTGCATCCGCTTCTCGGTCAGCGACGTGCGCGTCTTCCAGAGCCGCAACTCGGTCGGCGTGCGCGGCATCGCCATGGCTGCCACCGACCGGGTGATCTCGATGGCGGTGATCGAACATGTCGAGGCGCCGCCGGCCGAGCGCGCCGCTTATCTCAGGCGAGTGGCGGCGGAAAGGCGGCTCGCCGCCGGCATTGCGGCGGGCGAGGACGAAGACATTCAACTCACCAATGAGGAAGTCGGCGAGGAGACGGAGCTTTCCGACGAGCGCTACGAATTCCTCAAGGCACACGAGCAATTCGTGCTGACGGTGACGGAATATGGCTACGGCAAGCGTTCGTCTTCCTATGATTTCCGCCTCACAGGGCGCGGCGGCAAGGGCATCCGCGCCACCGATGTGTCGAAAGTGGCTGAGATCGGCCGTCTGGTGGCGACTTTCCCGGTCGGCAATGACGACCAGATCATGCTTGTCTCGGATGGCGGCACCGTCATCCGCGTGCCGGTCAACGGCATTCGTTTCGCCAGCCGCGCCACCAAGGGCGTGACCATCTTCAACACGGCCGACGGCGAGAAGGTCGTTTCGGTGGAGCGGATATCGGAACCGCAATCGGACGAGGAAGCCGAAGAGAGTGTCGAGGGCGACGCAACTCTGGATACCGGTACTGAAGATGTTGGCCCGGACAACAACGCCGAGTAGGTCTTGACGGGCAATGCCGGCCCGATGGGCCGGCGCCGTCAACAGCTAGCGGTGGCGAAACGGCCTGCGGATACCAAAGCCTCCGAACCGCTTGGCATTGGACTTGGCGCGGACGCGCTCTGCTTCCTGATGCAGCCCGAATACGGTGGCGATCAGCATGGCGACGGTCATTGCGGTGGCGAGCATGTAGATCAGCATGTGCGTGTCTCCTGCACCTAGCAACGATTAAATGGGGTTTTGGTTTCATCTCCTGAAGCTGCAACCTAGTGAACGCTGCGTGAAGGCTTCGTGATCGGCCCGTTCATTGGTCGTTCATCTCGGCCAAAAGGTTCACACAAAGCGCATCGCGATTTCCGTGGCTCAGGCGTTGCGCTTTGAGGCTCTGTTTGGGTGCATGTCGTTGTCCAAAACCGCTGCACACTTTTGGGCGACATGCATTGACGGCTCGCTGATCGGATTTGCCTTTGCGAGAGAGGCTCGCTAGAAGCACCTGCCATGACCGAACGCATCGCCCTTTATGCCGGCTCCTTCGACCCGCTGACCAACGGCCATCTCGATGTGCTGAAGGCGTCGCTGGCCGTGGCGGACAAAGTCTATGCGGCGATCGGCATTCATCCCGGCAAAAAGCCGCTGTTTTCGTTCGAGGAACGGGTCGGCCTCATCGAAGCAGCGACGAAGGCCGAATTTGGCCGCGACGGCGCGCGCATCAAGATTGTCGCTTTCGACGGGCTGGTCATCGACGCGGCCAGGAAGCAGGGCGCCTCGATCATGATCCGCGGCCTGCGCGACGGCACCGATCTCGACTACGAGATGCAGATGGCCGGCATGAACGAGACGATGGCGCCGGAACTGCAGACAGTTTTTCTGCCCGCCAGCCCTTCGGTGCGAACCATTACCGCCACACTTGTCCGTCAGATAGCCTCCATGGGAGGCGACATCCGCCCCTTCGTGCCGGCGGCTGTGGCCGGCGCACTTACCGCCAAATTCGCGAAATAATGCGTGTCGCCCCAACGTGGAACCCGGCTTTGGGACAACGACATGCTTGAAACAAAGGTTTTCGGAGAAATATCCATGCCGCTCAAAAGGCTCGCCACCTGCTTTGTCGTTGTTTTCAGTCTTGTGGCTGCAACCGTTTCGGCGTTCGCGGCCGATCCGGAAAACACCATGATCATAACGCTGAAGGGCGGCGATGTGACAATCGCGCTCAGGCCCGATCTCGCGCCGAAGCATGTCGAGCAGATCAAGAAGCTGGTTCGTCAGGGCGCTTACGACAACGTCGCTTTCCACCGCGTCATCGACGGCTTCATGGCGCAGACCGGCGACGTGAAGTTCGGCAACATGAAGAACGGCTTCAACGCCGATGCTGTCGGTACTGGTGGTTCCGATCTTCCCGACCTACCGGCCGAATTCTCGACGTCCGAGCGCTACGAGCGCGGCGTGGTCGGCATGGCCCGCTCGCAGGACCCGGATTCCGCCAATTCCCAGTTCTTCATCATGTTCGCGCCGGCGCCGCCGCTCGATGGCCAGTACACTATCGTCGGTAATGTCGAGAACGGCATGGAGTTGGTGGACCAGATAAAGAAAGGCGATGCGGCACAGAACGGGGTTGTCACTGATCCCGATCGCATGATCAAGGTGCGCATCGCCGCCGACGGCAAGTAAACCCATTAGTTTCAAAGGATATTCTGACATGGCCGAGATCAAGGACCGCGAGAACGCGCTCATCATGGAAACGACCAAGGGCAAGGTCGTCATCGAACTGTTTCCCGATCTGGCGCCTGGCCATGTCGGCCGCATCAAGGAACTGGCGCGCGAAGGCGCTTATGACGGAGTGGTGTTCCATCGCGTCATCGAGGGGTTCATGGCGCAGACCGGCGACGTGAAATTCGGCAATTCCACCAAGCCCTCTTTCGCACCGGCGCGCGCTGGCACGGGCGGCTCCGACAAGCCCGACCTGAGGGCGGAGTTCTCCAACGCCAATCACGGCCGCGGCACCTGCTCGATGGCGCGCTCGCAAAATCCGAACTCGGCCAATTCGCAGTTCTTCATCTGCTTCGACGATGCCGCCTTCCTCAACCGCCAATACACGGTCTGGGGCCAGGTCATCGAGGGCATGGACAATGTCGACAAGATCAAGCGCGGCGAGCCGGTGCCGGATCCCGACAAGATCGTGTCGCTGAAGGTGGCAGCCGACGTGAAATGACCTACCGGGCTGTCGCGGATATCACTCTGATGCTTGTCGCGGCGGCCACTCCGGCGCTGGCGGCGGAATCGATTGTTTGCAGCGCTGAAAGCGACGCGGCATCGATCGACGTCCTGATGGGGCACACTGCCGTCATCGCGGTTGCGCGTGTATGGCTTGATGCCGGCGGCAGAAACTGGACCACCGACGGTCAGCCGGGTTCGACGAAATTCATCGTCGGACAGGCATTCGAGGACGACCAGCACGTGGCGATCGATCTCACGGATGAGGGTATCAGCTCTATCGTCGCCAAATTGCGACTGGTCAAGGCCAGCGAACAGTCCAATTCGCAATGGGCGGCACGCTGAGCATCGACGGTGTTGGCGCCTGGGCGGTGACCTGCCCGGAATTTTGAGGCGGGATTTTCTTGCGCGTCGATCTTTTCGACTTTCATCTGCCGGAGGAGCGTATCGCGCTTCGACCGGCAGAACCGCGCGACAGCGCCAAAATGCTGGTTGTCAGGCCGGGTGAGGGCCGCGAAGACCGGACGGTGCGCGAGCTGCCGTCCCTGCTCGAGACCGGTGACGTGCTGGTCTTCAACGACACCAAGGTCATTCCGGCACAGTTAAAAGGCATCAGGCGGCGCGGCGAGGCGGTGGCGCAAGTCGAAGCCACGCTGCACATGCGGGTGGCTCCCGACCGCTGGCTGGCTTTCATGCGGCCGGGCAAGCGCATCGCCGCCGGTGACCGTGTCCATTTCGGCCATGACGCCAATTCCTGCTTTCTCGGCCAGCTCGATGCCACGGTGATCGAGAAGCGCGAGGCCGGCGAGGCTTTGCTAGGCTTTGACCTCTCAGGTCCGTTTCTCGATGAGGCGTTGCGCGCCGTCGGTCACATTCCGCTGCCGCCTTACATCGCTTCGAAGCGCGACGACGACGAACGCGACCGCAACGACTACCAGACCATCTATGCTAGGGAGGAGGGGGCCGTGGCGGCACCCACTGCCGGCCTGCATTTCACGCCCGAGCTTTTCGCGGCGCTGGATGCCAAAGGCGTCGAGCGGCGCTTCGTCACCCTGCATGTCGGCGCCGGCACGTTCCTGCCGGTGAAAGTCGACGACACTGCCGATCACAAGATGCATGCCGAAATCGGTTCGGTCAGCCCGGAAACCGCCGAGGCGCTGAACGCGGCGAAAGCGCGCGGCGGGCACATCATCGCCGTCGGTACGACGTCGCTGCGCCTGCTGGAGAGCGCCGCGCGGGAGGACGGCACATTGGCTGGATGGTCGGGTCCGACCGACATCTTCATCACCCCCGGCTACCGTTTTAAGGCCGCCGACATGCTGATGACCAATTTCCATCTGCCGCGTTCGACGCTGTTCATGCTGGTTTCGGCGTTTTGTGGTCTGGAAACAATGCGTGCGGCCTATGCGCATGCCATCGAGAACAGCTACAGGTTCTACTCCTACGGAGATGCAAGCCTTCTGTTCAAAGAGGAGAACGATCGACGCGCGCCCGGTATAGGACAAGGAATTCAATGACTAAGGCGTTCACCTTCGAGGTGCTGGCGACCGACGGGAAAGCGCGGCGCGGCTCCATCACTATGCCGCGCGGAGAAATCCGCACGCCAGCCTTCATGCCGGTCGGCACCGGCGGCACGGTCAAGACCATGTATATGGATCAGGTGCGCGGCGTCGGCTCGGACATTATCCTTGGCAATACCTATCATCTGATGCTGCGGCCTGGCGCCGAACGTGTGGCGCGGCTTGGCGGTCTGCATGAATTCGCCCGCTGGCCGCACCCGATCCTGACCGACAGCGGCGGCTTCCAGGTAATGTCGATGTCGAAACTGAGGAAACTCACCGAAAAGGGCGTCACCTTTCGCTCACATATTGATGGCGCCCCCTATGAGATGTCGCCCGAGCGCTCGATCGAAATCCAGGGACTGCTCGATTCCGAAATCCAGATGCAGCTCGACGAATGCACCGCGCTGCCGGCCATGGAGAAGGAGATCGAGCGGGCCATGGAGCTGTCGCTGCGCTGGGCCGAACGTTGCAAGTCGGCATTCGGCGACCAACCGGGCAAGGCGATGTTCGGCATCGTCCAGGGCGGCGACATACCGGCCCTTCGGCTGCGCTCGGCGCAGGCGCTGAAAGCGATGGACCTCAAGGGCTACGCCATCGGCGGGTTGGCGGTCGGCGAGCCGCAAGCGGTGATGCTCGAAATGCTCGACATCACCTGCCCGGAGCTGCCGGCGGACAGGCCGCGCTATCTGATGGGTGTCGGCACGCCTGACGACATATTGAAATCGGTGGCACGCGGCATCGATATGTTCGATTGCGTGATGCCGACGCGCGCCGGCCGTCATGGCCTCGCCTATACAAGGCGCGGCAAGGTCAATCTGCGCAACGCTCGCCATGCCGACGATCCGCGCCCGCTGGACGAGGAGAGCGACTGCCCGGCCGCCAGAGATTATTCACGCGCCTATCTGCACCATCTGGTCCGCTCGCAAGAGGCGCTGGGGGCGATGCTGCTGACCTGGAACAATCTTTCCTACTACCAGAGGCTGATGCAGGAGATTCGTGCCGCCATCGAAGCCGGCGCCTTCGAGACGCGGGCGGCGGCAATTTCCGAGGGCTGGGCAAGGGGCGATATCCCGGTGATGTGAGCGGGCCCTCGCAGCGAAGCGAACGCGCGCAGGCATAGCCTGCGCTTGGCAGCGCTCCACAGTCTCAGCGCCCGCGTGCATCCGTTGTTTGGCTGTACTAAAGCTTCCCTCAGGTCGCGTTCTGCCTGAGCGCCGTCCTGATGCTTGAAAGCCGGGCGGCAGTCTGCCACAAGGGCCGCTTATGCGTGCAAGTTGAGCAGGACCGGGCAATGAAGGCATTTTTCGTGCAGATAAAGTGCGATCTGGGCAGGGCCTATGACGTTGCCGGCGCATTGGCCGATGCCGAGATCGCTTCGGAAATCTACTCGACAGCCGGCAACTACGATTTGCTCGCCAAATTCTATGTCGACGACGAGGAAGACATAGGCCACTTCGTCAACGAGAAGGTGCAGATTCTTCCCGGCATCAAGGACACGTTTACGGTCGTCACGTTCCGCGCCTTCTGAGTGGCGCCGGCCCCTGCCCGGGCACAAGGCAAAGCCTGACCCAGCCATATCGGCGCTGCCCTAATTTTAGGCAGGTCGCGACATACTGATCGCCAGCATCCTCCAAATCACCGATTGCGCTTGATTTTCTCCCGTGACGCCAGTGAAATGGTCTCACAGGGGAGTATGCGATTGGCAGCGTTCGACGAAATGCTTCCGGAAATCTCCGGATTGAGAAAACCGTATTCGGCTTACGACCGCTGGCTGAAGGAGCAGGATCCGGCCAGGCTTACCGAGAAGATGCAGGACGCCGAACGCGTCTTTCGCAAGACCGGCATCACCTTTGCCGTCTATGGCGAGCAGGAAGCCTCCGAACGCCTTATTCCATTCGATATCGTTCCGCGCATCATTTCCGGCAACGAATGGCGACGGCTGACGCAAGGCATCGAGCAGCGCGTCCAGGCGCTGAACGCGTTTCTCGACGATATCTACCACCGCCAGGAGATATTGCGCGCCGGGCGCCTCCCCAAGGAATTGATCGCCAGGAACGAGGCGTTCCTGCCGGAGATGATCGGGGTAAGGCCGCCGGCCGGCGTCTACACCCATATCATCGGCGTCGATATCGTGCGCATCAGCGAGAACGAATTCTACGTGCTGGAGGACAATGCGCGGACGCCGTCCGGCGTGTCCTACATGCTGGAAAACCGCGAGACGATGATGCAGCTCTTTCCCGAGCTGTTCCAGCAGATCAAGGTGCGGCCGGTGGAAAACTATCCGCAGCTCTTGCGCCAGTCGCTGGCGGCGGTGCGGCCGCACAGCACCAAGGGTGCGCCGACCATTGCCGTGCTGACGCCGGGCAGCTTCAACTCCGCCTATTTCGAACATGCCTTCCTTGCCGACCAGATGGGCGTGCAGCTTGTCGAGGGGCAGGATCTGCGCGTCGTCGATGGCCACGTCGCGATGCGCACGACCGAAGGCTACAAGCAGATCGATGTGCTTTATCGAAGGGTGGACGATTCTTTCCTCGATCCGCTGACCTTCCGTCCGGACTCGGCACTTGGAGTGCCGGGCATCATGGATGTCTACCGCGCCGGCAACATCACCATCGCCAATGCGCCGGGAACCGGCATCGCCGACGACAAGGCGATCTATTCCTACATGCCCGAGATCGTCGAATTCTACACTGGCCGCAAGGCAATCCTCGGCAACATCCCGACCTGGCGATGCTCGGAGCCGGACAGCCTGAAATACGTGCTCGAACATATCGACGAGCTGGTGGTGAAGGAGGTGCACGGCTCAGGCGGCTACGGCATGCTGGTCGGGCCGGCGGCGACCAAGAAGGAATGCGAGGATTTTTCCAAGAAACTCGCGGCAAAACCGTCGAACTACATCGCCCAGCCAACGCTGGCGCTGTCGACCTGTCCGATCCTGACCGACAAAGGGCTGGCGCCGCGCCATGTCGACCTCAGGCCCTACGTGCTGGTTTCCGACCGCATCCAGATCGTGCCGGGCGGGCTGACGCGCGTGGCGCTGAAGGAAGGCTCGCTGGTGGTCAACTCATCGCAGGGCGGCGGCACCAAGGATACGTGGGTGCTGGATGATTGAGACGGGTAAGTAGTGAATAGTAGTAGTCAGTAGTAGAGGGAAAGCACAATGTCATACTCCGTCAAAATCCAAACATTCACCATGCACTACTCACCACTCACTACTCACTAGCCCGAAGGGCAGCCCCACATGCTTCTCGGCCGCACCGCCAACGGGCTCTACTGGATGAACCGCTACATCGAGCGGGCGGAAAACATGGCGCGGCTGGTCGATGCCGGGCTGCGCATGGCGCTGACCCGAACCCAGAACGCCTCCGAAGAGTGGAATTCGGTGCTGCTCAGCGCCGGTTCGGACGCTGCCTTCACGCAGAAATATTCCGACTATACCGCCGCCAACGTCGCGGATTTCCTGCTTCGCGACACATCGAACCCGTCGAGCACGATGGCGTCGATCGAGACGGCTCGCAACAACGCCCGCATGGTGCGCACCGCGCTGACGCGCGAAACCTGGGAAAGCATCAACGAGGCCTGGATGTCGCTGAAGCGCATGCTGGCCAAGCCGATCGACGAACGCGACCTGCCCAGCGTGCTCGACGCGATCAAGCGCGAAACGGCGCTGATCCGCGGTTCATTCTACGGCACCATGCTGCGCAACGAGATCTTCGATTTCTCGCAGCTCGGCACCTATGTCGAACGCGCCGACAACACGGCACGCATCCTGGACGTGAAGTATTACGTGCTGTTGCCGTCGATCTCTTGGGTCGGCTCGACGCTCGACAATTATCAGTGGGAATCGATCCTACGTTCGGTGTCGGCGCACCGCTCCTATCGCTGGGTGTACGAGGCCGACTACAAGCCGAGCAACATTGCCGACTATCTGATCCTCAACGTTCGAATGCCGCGCTCGCTGACCTTCTGCTACCGTTTCCTGACGGAGCACCTGAAATTCCTGGGCGACGATTATGGCGAACGCCACGCCTGTCATGCGACAGCCGGCAAGACCCAGGCTATGCTGACGGCCGGCTCGATCAAGGACATATTCGACGCCGGCCTGCACGAATTCCTGGCCAATTTCATTCGCGACAACACTAGGCTCGGCGACGAGATCGCGCAGGACTACAGGTTCTATTGAGCATGATCCCGGAAAGTGAACGCCGGTTTCCGGTAAAGATCATGCTCGGGGGACGAGAGCAATGCGGCTGAAGATCACCCACCGGACCGAATACCGCTACGATGCGCCGGTGCATTATCTATTGCAGCGGTTGCGGCTGCTTCCGGTTAGCGGGCCGACGCAGACCGTTTTGTCCTGGGCGCTGACGATCGAAGGGGCACGCGAGGAAGTGCGCTTCATCGACCATTTCGGCAACGATACGCGGCTGTTGAGCGTCGAAGGTGAGCGCGATTTCATCACCGTCGAGGCATCAGGCGAGGTGGTGACACGCGACACCGCTGGCGTCTCCGGGCCACATCAGGGTTTCGCGCCGCTCTGGCTGTTTGGCCATGAAACCCCGTTGACCACGATCGGGAGCGGCATTCGCGAACTCGCGGCCTCGGTCGGCGAGGGGACCGATATCGAAAGGCTGCACCGGCTGATGGCCGTGATCGGCGAGCGCGTGGCTTATACGCCGGGTACCACCAATGCGGCGACTCCGGCCGAGGACGCGCTGGCGCTCAAGACCGGCGTCTGCCAGGACCACAGCCACATCTTTGCCGCCGCGGCTCGCGCCATGGGATTTCCGGCCCGCTACGTCAGCGGCTATTTGATGATGGATGCGGCGGTCGAGCAGGCGGCAAGCCATGCCTGGGGTGAGGCGCATGTTGCGGGCCTCGGCTGGGTCGCGTTCGACGTCGCCAACGGCATTTCGCCCGACGAACGCTATGTAAAGGTGGCGACCGGCCGTGATTACCGCGATGCCACGCCGGTGTCGGGAATTCGGCTGGGACAAGCGGAAGAACAGCTTGCGGTCACCGTCACCGTGGAGCAGTAATCCACGGCAAGATTGCTGCCAAAGAGATTCGATGACCTATTGCGTCGGCTTGAAGATCGATCGCGGGCTCGTGTTCATGTCGGACACGCGTACTAATGCCGGCATGGATTCGATCTCGACCTTCAAGAAGATGCATGTCTGGGAAGAGCCGGGCGAGCGCGTCATCGTGCTGATGTCGGCCGGCAATCTGGCGACGACGCAGGCGGTCGTCAGTTTGCTCGACGAACGCACCAAGGCGGTGGCCGATCGCCACGCCACTCTGCTCGAAACGCCGTCTATGTATCAGACGGTGCGGATGGTCGGCGACACCGTTAAGGAAGTCATCGCCAGTTCGTCGCCGGCAGGCGAAAAGGCCGATTCCTATTTCAATGCCTCCTTTATCCTCGGCGGCCAGATCAAGGGCAGCGCGCCGCGGCTGTTCATGATCTATCCGGAAGGCAATTTCATCGAATCGACCGATGACACGCCGTTTTTCCAGATCGGCGAGACCAAGTACGGCAAGCCGATCATCATCCGCGCCTATGAAAAGACGATGAGTTTCGCCGAGACGGTGAAACTCCTGCTGGTGTCGTTCGACTCGACGCTGAAATCGAACCTGTCGGTTGGTCTGCCGCTTGACCTGCTGTTCTACGAAAAGGATGCCTTCAAGGTCAGCCTGAAGAAACGGATAGCCCAGGACGATCAATACTATCGCACGATCTCGGACGGCTGGTCGAACGCGCTGAAGACCGCTTTCGCGAGCCTGCCCGATTTTCCCGAATGAAAGCCTCCGTTTTTCGTGCTCTTTGATTTCTGGGCTCGATGCGACGGAGAGGAAAATGAATAGCAACGAATTCCGGGAATGGTCGCTGTACGCGGCCGAATGGGGTGCCGACTACAGGAGCACACTTCGCGAAAGACCGGTGCGGCCGCTGGTCGAGCCGGGCGAAATCTCTAGAAGCATCGATGTCTCGCCGCCGGAAGAGGGCGAAACGATGCAGGCAATCTTCGCCGACTTCGAGCAAAAAATCCTGCCGGGCATGACGCATTGGCAGCATCCGCGCTTCTTCGCCTATTTCCCGGCCAACGCCGCACCGGTCTCGGTGGTGGCCGAATATCTGGTCTCGGTGATGGCCGCGCAATGCATGCTCTGGCAGACCTCGCCGGCAGCGACCGAACTCGAGACGCGCGTCGTCGACTGGATGCGTCAGGCGCTTAGCCTGCCGGAAGGGTTTTCCGGCGTCATGCAGGATTCGGCATCGTCGGCGACGCTTGCCGCCGTGCTGACCATGCGCGAGCGCGCGCTAGACTGGCAGGGCAACAAGAAGGGCCTGCAAGGCCAGCCGATATTGCGCATCTATTCTTCCGACCAGGTCCATACTTCCATCGACCGGGCGATCTGGGTCTCGGGCATTGGCGAGGACAATCTCGTGCGCATTCCGGTTGCTGGCCGCCTTCGCGCCATGGATGTCACAACCCTCGAAGCGGCGATCGTCGCCGACCGGGATGCGGGCATGCTGCCGGCCGGCATCATCGCTTGTGTCGGCGGCACCAGTACCGGCGGCACCGATGACATCGCCGGCGTCGCCGCTGTGGCTAAGCGGTACGGGCTCTATCTGCATGTCGATGCCGCCTGGGCCGGATCGGCGATGATATGTCCGGAATACCGGCATTTCTGGGCCGGCGCGGAGCACGCGGATTCCATCGTCTTCAATCCGCACAAATGGCTGGGCGCGCAGTTCGACTGCTCGATGCAGTTCATCCGCCGGCCGGAAGACCTGGTGCGGACGCTCGCCATCAAGCCGGATTACCTGAAGACGCATGGACGCGACGGCATCATCAACTATTCCGAATGGTCGGTGCCGCTCGGGCGGCGCTTTCGCGCACTGAAACTGTGGTTCCTGCTGCGCGCCCACGGGCTGGAAAATCTCCGGACCATGATCCGCAACCATGTCGCCTGGAGCGAAGGCCTTGCCGCGCGGCTGGCTCGGCAACCGGATTTCGAGATCGTCACGGAACCGATGCTGTCGCTGTTCTCGTTCCGGCATCTGGCGGCGGCCGGCATCGATTCGGACGAACACAATCTGCGGCTGGTCAACGCGATCAACGACGATGGCCGCATCTATCTGACACAGACACGGGTGGACGGGCAGATCGCGATCCGCTTTCAAGTCGGTCAGTTCGAGACGACGGCGGCGGATATCGACACAGCTTTCGAGGTCATCACCGAAATCGCCCGCGGTCTGGGTTGAGTTGAAATGGTCGGCAAAGTTGCGCCGTGGTTGTCTTTGGGCGGATGTAATTTCGTTAGCCGGCTTATGCCTTTTCATCACTTTCGTTTTCCGCTATAGACAAGAAAAGCGAAAACGAGAGGCCCCAATGTATCTGTCGCCGCGTCATTCCGAAATCATCCAGATGGCCAAGGACAATGGCCGCGTGCTGGTCGACGACCTGGCAACGCATTTCAACGTGACGCCGCAGACCATCCGCAAGGACCTTAACGACCTGTGCGACCAGCGGCTGCTTTCCCGTATCCATGGCGGGGCGCTGTTTCCGTCCGGCATCGAGAACATGGAATATGAGGCGAGACGCAAGATCGCCGCCGAGGAGAAGGAGGCGATCGGCCGCGCAGCAGCCAGGCTGATCCCGGACAATGCCTCGCTGTTCATCAATATCGGCACCACGACGGAGTCGGTCAGCAAGGCGCTTCTTGATCATACCGGATTGATGGTCATCACCAATAATATCAATGTTGCCAACAGGATGCGCATATACCCTTCCATCGAAGTCGTTATTGCCGGCGGGGTTGTGCGCGGCTCCGATGGCGGCGTGGTCGGCGAGGCGGCGGTCGATTTCATCAGGCAGTTCAAGGTCGACTACGCGGTGATCGGCGCCTCGGCGATCGACCATGACGGTGCGTTGCTCGATTTCGATTTTCGTGAAGTGAAGGTGGCGCAGGCGATCATCGCCAATGCCCGGCATGTCATCCTCGTTTCCGACCAGACCAAATTCGAGCGGACGGCGCCGGTCCGCATCGGCCATCTGTCGCAGGTCAACACCTTCATCACCGACCGTTGCGACATCCCGTCGGTACGCAAGATCTGCCAGGAGGCAGAGGTTCAGCTGATCGAAACGTCGCTCTCGTAAGGGTGCCGTAGCGGCAATTGTCGCTGTTTACATTTCGTTTGACATTCGTTCCCATTTCGAAATAATCCCACCACGGTTTCGTAAAAACCTAAAAATGCTGCAATGCGAAATCCGGGAGGACTTATTGTGGACGCACCCCCGATCCATGACATCTTCGTCATCGGTGGCGGTATCAACGGCTGCGGCATCGCCCGCGATGCGGTTGGGCGCGGCTTCTCGGTCTTCCTTGCCGAAATGAACGATCTGGCCAGCGGAACCTCCTCCGGCTCGACCAAACTGATCCATGGCGGCTTGCGCTATCTCGAGTTCTACGAATTCCGCCTGGTGCGCGAGGCGCTTATGGAGCGGGAAATTCTCTGGAAGAATGCGCCGCACATCATCTGGCCGATGCGCTTCGTGCTGCCCTATGCCAAGGGTTTGCGTCCGGCCTGGCTGATCAGGCTCGGCCTTTTCCTTTACGACCACATTGGCGGGCGCAAATTGCTGCCGGCGACCAAGACGCTGGACATGGCAAAGGACCCAGCCGGCAAGCCGCTGAAGCCGTTGTTTCGCAAGGCCTTCGAATATTCCGACGCCTGGGTCAACGATGCGCGGCTGGTAGCCCTGAACGCCCGCGACGCCGCCGATCGCGGCGCAACGATCCGAACCCGCACGAAAGTCATCGGCGCACGCCGTGAAGGCGAACTTTGGACGGTCAGGCTGGAAAACGCGCAGACCGGGGACACCGAGGAGGTCAAGGCGCGGCTTTTAGTCAACGCCGCCGGTCCATGGGTCGACCATGTGCTGTCTGCTACGGTCGGCTTGAACGAGGTGCACAATGTCCGGCTGGTACAGGGCAGCCATATCGTCATCGGCAAGAAGTTCGACGATCCGCGCGCCTATTTCTTCCAGAACAAGGATGGCCGCATCATCTTTGCTATCCCCTACGAGGAAGAGTTCACGCTGATCGGCACCACTGACCAGGACTATGCTGGCGACCCGCACGACGTGAAGATCAGCGACGCCGAGATCGATTATCTCTGTGCCGCGGCGAGCGAATATTTCGCGCAGCCGGTCAAGCGTTCGGACATCGTCTGGACCTATTCCGCCGTGCGCCCGCTTTATGACGACGGCGCCTCGAAGGCGCAGGAAGCAACCCGCGATTATGTGCTGAAGACCGACGGCGGCGAGGGCACGGCACCGATCATCAACACCTTCGGCGGCAAGATCACCACCTATCGCCGGCTGTCTGAATCGATGCTCGAGAAAATCGAGGGTTTTCTCGGCAAGCGCGGCAAGCCGTGGACGGCAAACGCGCCGCTGCCGGGCGGCGATTTCCCGGCCAGCGGTTTCGACGCCGAAGTGGCGAAACTGAAAACGGCCTATCCGTTCCTCGACGCACGTCTGGCGCGCCGCCTGAGCCGGCTTTACGGAACTCGCGCAAGGATGCTGCTGGGCCTCGCCAGATCGAATGCCGACCTTGGCCGCAACTTTGGCGCCGATCTCTATGAGGCCGAAGTGCGCTACCTCGTTCAAAATGAATGGGCGATGACGGCTGAAGATGTATTGTGGCGCAGGACCAAGCGCGGCCTGCATCTGAGCCGCGAGCAGACGGCAGCGCTCGACGAATTCATGCGCGGGATAAGCCGGCGCCATGTCGCGGCTGCCGAATAGTCATGCAGAAAGCCTGGGAGGAGGCATCATGCTGGAACTGAGAAACGTGACGAAGACGGTCGGGGCGACGGAGCATATACGCGACGTGTCGCTGACGCTTCAGCACGGCTCGCTCAATGTCCTTCTCGGGCCGACGCTTTCCGGCAAGACCAGCCTGATGCGGCTGATGGCCGGCCTTGATGTGCCGACATCCGGCTCGGTCTGGTTCGATGGCAAGGATGTCACCGGCATCCCGGTGCAGAAGCGCAACGTCGCCATGGTCTACCAGCAGTTCATCAATTATCCGGCGATGACCGTCTACGAGAACATCGCCTCGCCGCTGAGGGTGGCCGGGACCGAGCGGGCAAAGATCGACAAGGAGGTGCGCAGTGCGGCAGCCCTTCTCAAGCTGACGCCCTATCTCGACCGCACGCCGCTCAGCCTCTCCGGTGGCCAGCAGCAGCGCACCGCGCTGGCGCGCGCTATCGTCAAGAACGCCAGCCTCGTGCTGCTCGATGAGCCGCTCGCCAACCTCGACTACAAGCTGCGCGAGGAGCTGCGCGCTGAATTGCCGAAAATCTTCGCGGCGACCGGCACCATTTTCGTCTACGCCACTACGGAGCCGCACGAAGCCTTGCTGCTCGGCGGCAACACGGCGACGCTTTCCGAAGGCCGCATCACTCAGTTCGGCCCGACGATCGACGTCTTCCGCAGGCCGAACGACCTCGTCACCGCCAAGACATTCGCCGATCCGCCGCTCAACACGATCGTGCTGAAGAAGAGCGGTTCGAGCTTCCTTCTTGATGGTGGGGTGAACCTTCCGGTGCCGGCTGAACTCGCCGGTATTGCCGATACGAGCTACACGATCGGCTTCCAGCCTCACCATCTCTCTCTTGCTCGGCCGAGCCCGTCGGCGGTTCCGGTGAGAGCCAAGGTGTCGGTCACCGAAATCACCGGTTCTGAAAGCTTTGTGCATCTCGATTTCGCCGACGTCCGCTGGGTGATGCTGGAGCACGGCATCCTGGTGTTCGAACCGGACCAGACCATCGAGGTGTTCATCGACCCGCGGCACATCATGGTGTTCGACGCGAACGGCCGCTCGGCCGCGCCGCCACAGATGCTGGCGGCTTGAGGGAGGAGGGCACATGGCGCGCATCGACTGCAACCACATCCGCCACGCGTACGGGCCGCATCCGAAGTCGGACAAGGACTATGCGCTGAAGGAGGTGCATCACGCCTTCGAGGATGGCGGCGCCTATGCGCTGCTGGGGCCGTCGGGCTGCGGCAAGACCACGCTGCTCAACATCATTTCCGGCCTGTTGTACCCCTCGCATGGCGAGCTTCTGTTCGACGGCAAGGACGTGACCAATCTGTCGACGCAGGAGCGCAACATCGCGCAGGTGTTCCAGTTCCCGGTCATCTACGACACCATGACCGTCTACGATAATCTGGCCTTCCCGCTGCGCAACCGCGGCGTTCCAGAACCCGACGTCGACCGCAAGGTGCGCGAAACGCTGGAAATGACGGGGTTGGCCGATATGGCCAAAAGAAAGGCGAGGGGGCTGACCGCCGACCAGAAGCAGAAGATCTCGCTCGGACGCGGGCTGGTGCGCTCCGATGTCAACGCGATCCTGTTCGACGAACCGCTGACCGTAATCGACCCGCACATGAAGTGGGTGCTGCGCTCGCAGTTGAAGCAGCTGCACAGGCGCTTCGGTTTCACCATGGTCTATGTCACGCACGACCAGACCGAGGCGCTCACCTTCGCCGAAAACGTCGTCGTCATGTATGAGGGCGAGATCGTGCAGATCGGCTCTCCAGCCGAACTGTTCGAGCGTCCCAAGCACACATTCGTCGGCTATTTCATCGGCTCGCCGGGCATGAACGTCATGCCGGTCGCGGTCGAAGGCAGGAATGCGCGGCTCGGCAGCCAGACAATCGAATTGCCTGGCGCGCCAAAGGCTGGAACCTCAGGCGTGATCGAACTCGGCATCCGCCCCGAATATGTCAGGCTTGGCGCTAGCGGCATGCCGGTTTCAATCCGGAAGGTCGAGGATATCGGCCGCCACAAGGTGGTGCGCGCCAGTTTCGAAGGCCGCGACATAGCGGCGATCGTCGGCGAGGACGAGGACATTCCGGCCGATCCGAAGATCGCTTTCGACCCGGCCGGCATCAATATCTATGCCGATTTCTGGCGCGTCGAGATGGGAGGCTGAACTCCATGGATAAGACCTGGAACAACAAGGCTTGGTTCATGGTGCTGCCGGTGCTGGTGCTAGTGGCGTTCAACGCAATCATCCCGCTGATGACGGTGGTCAACTATTCAGTTCAGGAGACGTTCGGAAACAACCTGTTCTTCTTTGAAGGCGTTAAGTGGTTCCAGGAAGTGCTTAATTCGCCGCGCTTCCACGCGTCGCTCCTGCGCCAGTTCGCCTTCACCGGGTTAATCCTGCTGATCGAGGTGCCCCTAGGCGTGGCGGTGGCGCTTGCCATGCCGCGTTCCGGCCCATGGGTCGCGGTCTGCCTGGTGTTGATGTCGCTGCCGTTGCTGATCCCATGGAACGTCGTCGGCGCTATGTGGAACATCTTTGCGCTGCCGGACATCGGGCTGCTCGGCTATGTTATCAACGCGATGGGCATCAGCTACAATTTTACCAGCCAGCCGCTGTCGGCGTGGTTCACCGTCGTCCTGATGGACGTATGGCATTGGACCTCGCTGGTGGTGCTGCTTGCCTATGCAGGCCTCGTCTCGATACCCGACGCCTACTATCAGGCTGCAAAGATTGACGGTGCATCACGCTGGTCGGTGTTCCGCTTTATCCAGCTGCCCAAGATGAAGCGCGTGCTGACCATTGCCATGCTGCTGCGGTTCATGGATTCCTTCATGGTCTACACTGAACCGTTCGTACTGACAGGCGGGGGACCGGGCAATGCCACGACCTTCCTGTCGATCGATCTTGTCAAGGCTGCGCTCGGCGAATTCAACCTCGGAATCGCGGCGGCCATGAGCATCATCTACTTCCTGATGACGCTGCTGGTGTCGTGGCTCTTCTACACCCTGATGACCCAATCCGAAGCGGAGGGCTGAGATGACATCGGTGAAGGAAGGCCTTGGGGACAAAAGGGGCGACGTTTTGATGCGAGAGCAGACAACGCCGCCACCGGCGTCGAATGCGACGGGTCTCCAGTCGGCGAGCGTAATGAGCGGGCGCGGCCGGGAGGCGCGCTTCCTTTGGCTCGTGCCGACGGTCTACATCATCTTCCTGATGCTGCCGATCTACTGGCTGCTCAACATGTCGTTCAAGACGACGAACGAAATCCTCGGCGGCTTTTCATTGTGGCCACGCAGTTTCACGGTGGCGAGCTATGTCGAGATCCTCACCAACCCCGTTTGGTACAATGGCTACATCAGCTCCATCAGCTATGTATTTATCAACACTGCGATTTCGGTCAGCGTGGCGCTGCCCGCTGCCTATGCCTTCTCGCGCTACCGCTTCCTTGGGGACAAGCACCTGTTCTTCTGGCTGCTGACCAACCGCATGGCGCCGCCGGCGGTTTTCGCGCTGCCGTTTTACCAGCTCTACTCGGCCATCAATCTCTTCGACACGCCTTGGGCCGTTGCGCTGGCGCACTGCCTGTTCAACATACCGCTCGCAGTGTGGATTCTCGAAGGCTTCATGTCCGGCGTGCCGAAGGAGATCGACGAGACGGCCTTCATAGACGGCTATTCCTGGCCGCGGTTCTTCGTGAAGATATTCATGCCGCTGATCGCTTCCGGCATCGGTGTCACGGCGTTCTTCTGCTTCATGTTCTCTTGGGTCGAGCTGTTGCTCGCCAAGACGCTGACGTCTGTCGCCGCGAAGCCGATCGCCGCCGTGATGACCCGGACGGCGAGCACAGCGGGCTACGAACTCGGATTGCTGGCGGCCGCCGGCGTGCTCACCATCGTTCCGGGCGCGATCGTCATCTGGTTCGTCCGGAACTATATCGCCAAGGGGTTTGCGCTCGGCCGCGTCTAGCGGCGGCGCAGGGAAGGAGTAAAGACGATGGATCTGTCATGGATGGCCTGGACTTGGCAGACCGCCACCTTCTTCGGCGTGATCCTGCTTCTTCTGGTCGGGATGACCGTGTGGGAGTGGGCCAGTCCTGGCGGAGCGCCGCGCCATGGCATTCTCGGCCTCGATACTACGCGTGGCGACCGACTGTTCATTTCGCTGCTAGGCAGCGCCTACATCCATCTCGCTTGGCTGGGTCTTGTCGGACCCAACCTGTGGTGGGCACTCGCCCTCTCGATCGTCTACGCCATCGGCGTTTTTCGATTCGTCTAGGGGGAGAAACTGTTGGAGCGGCCGCGCAACGACCGGTCCGATCGCACTTGAAACCGAAATGGGAGGAACCTCATGCGACGTCACCTACTAACATCGACAACGGCACTAGTCCTGCTGCTCGGGGCCAGTCAGGCCTACGCAGGCATGGACGAAGCCAAGACATTCCTTGACACGGAAATCAATGGTCTTTCGACCCTTGATCGTTCGGCTCAGGAAGCCGAAATGCAATGGTTTGTCGATGCCGCGAAACCGTTCGCCGGCATGGAAATCAACGTGCTGTCGGAAGGTATCCCGACACACACCTATGAATCGACCGTGCTCACCAAGGCGTTCGAGGCGATCACCGGCATCAAGGTCAACCACCAGATCCTCGGCGAGGGCGAAGTCGTCCAGGCAGTGCAGACCCAGATGCAGACCAACCGCAACCTTTATGACGCTTATGTCAACGACAGCGACCTGATCGGCACCCATTCGCGGCTGCAGCTTGCCGTGAATCTCACCGATTTCATGGCCGGCGAAGGCAAGGATGTCACCCTTCCGACGCTCGATCTCGAAGACTTCATTGGCATCAAGTTCACGACCGGCCCGGACGGCAAGCTCTACCAACTCCCGGACCAGCAGTTCGCCAACCTCTACTGGTTCCGCAAGGACTGGTTCGACAAGCCGGAACTCAAGGAAAAGTTCAAGGCCAAGTATGGCTACGATCTCGGCGTCCCGGTGAACTGGTCCGCCTACGAGGATATCGCCGAATTCTTCTCCAAGGACGTGAAGGAAATCGACGGCGTGCAGGTCTTCGGACATATGGACTACGGCAAGCGCGCACCCGATCTCGGTTGGCGCATGACTGACGCGTGGCTGTCCATGGCCGGCACCGGCAGCCCCGGCGAGCCGAATGGCATCCCGATCGACGAATGGGGCATTCGCATGGAGGCGGGTACCTGCAATCCGGTCGGCGCGAGCGTTTCGCGCGGTGGCGAGGCGAATGGTCCGGCGTCGGTCTATGCCATCGCAAAGTGGGACGAGTGGCTGCGCAACTTTGCGCCTCCCGGAGCAGCGAGCTACGATTTCTACCAGTCGCTGCCCGCGCTGAGCCAAGGCAACGTGGCCCAGCAGATCTTCTGGTACACGGCTTTCCTCGCCGACATGGTGAAGCCCAAGTCGGAAGGCAACAACACGGTCGATGATGAGGGCAATTTGTTGTGGCGCATGGCCCCGTCGCCGCACGGCCCGTACTGGAAGGAAGGGCAGAAGATCGGCTATCAGGACGTGGGCTCTTGGACGATCCTGAAATCGACCCCGGCCGATCGTGCCAAGGCCGCCTGGCTTTATGCGCAGTTCGTCGTGTCGAAGACCGTGTCTTTGAAGAAGTCCCATGTCGGGCTCACTCTGATCCGCGATTCCGACATTCGGCATCAGTCGTTTACCGACCGTGCGCCCAAACTCGGCGGCTGGGTGGAGTTCTACCGCTCTCCAGACCGGGTCGCCTGGTCACCGACCGGCATCAACGTGCCCGACTACCCGAAGCTCGCCCAGATCTGGTGGCAGCAGATCGGCGACGTGAACTCCGGGGCGTTCACGCCGCAGCAGGCGATGGACCGCCTCGCTGAGGAAATGGACATCACGATGGCCCGCATGCAGGCCGCCGACGAGTCCGCTAAGGTCTATGGCGGCTGTGGTCCGCGACTCAACGAGCCGAAAGATCCGGCCGAATGGTTGGGCAAGCCGAACGGTCCTAAGGCCAAACTCGAGAACGAGAAGCCGAAAGGCGAGACCATCGTCTATGAGGAACTGATCAAGCGCTGGACCACCCAGTAGGCTTGCCGAACCGCCAAAGCGGAAAGAGACCACAGGGAGGCGGCGCGAGCCGTCTCCCTTCGTTGTAACTGAGGGGTAGACAGCATGACCGGATACATCTTGTCGATCGACCAGGGCACCACGTCCAGCCGCGCCATCGTGTTCGACGGATCCATGAAACTCGTGGGCAGCGGACAAAAGGAGTTTGCCCAGCACTATCCGGCCTCCGGCTGGGTCGAGCACGATCCAGAGGAAATCTGGGACACGGTCGTTTCGACCTGCAAGGCAGCTTTGGCTGCTGCCGGGCGAAAGGCCGCCGACATCGCGGCGATCGGCATTACCAACCAGCGCGAGACCGTCGTCATCTGGGACAGGGCGACCGGCAAGCCGATCCATAACGCGATTGTCTGGCAAGACCGCCGCACCGCGCCGCTGTGCCAGAAATTGAAGAAGCAGGGGCTGGAGAAGAAGTTCACCAGAAAGACCGGCCTGCTGCTCGATCCCTATTTCTCCGGCACCAAGATCGCCTGGATGCTGGACAAGGTGAAGGGCGCGAGGAAACGCGCCGCCAAGGGCGAATTGCTGGCCGGCACTATCGACAGCTTTCTGATCTGGCGGCTGACCGGCGGCAAGGTTCACGCTACCGATGCCACCAATGCCTCGCGAACGCTGGTCTACAACATCGAAAAGAATGCCTGGGACGACGAGCTTCTGGCCATTCTCGGCATACCGGGAAAAATGCTGCCGCAGGTGAAGGATTGCGCTGACGACTATGGAATCACAGAGAAAAGCCTGTTCGGCGCAGAGATAAGAATCCTCGGCGTGGCTGGCGACCAGCATGCGGCGACCATCGGCCAGGCCTGTTTCGAGCCGGGCATGATGAAGTCCACCTATGGCACCGGCTGCTTCGCGCTGCTCAACACCGGCAGCGATCTGGTGCGCTCGAAGAACCGGTTGTTGACGACCATTGCCTACAGGCTGAACGGCAAGACCACTTATGCGCTGGAAGGCTCGATCTTCATCGCTGGTGCGGCCGTGCAATGGCTGCGCGACGGCATCAAGGTGATCGGCAAGGCCGAGCAGAGCGGCGTGCTGGCGGCGAGCGCCGACCCGACCCAACAAGTCTACCTGGTGCCGGCTTTCGTCGGGCTTGGCGCGCCGCACTGGGACGCCGAGGCGCGCGGCGCCATCTTCGGGCTGACCCGCAATTCGGGCCCGGCGGAATTTGCCCGTGCCGCACTCGAATCCGTTGCGTTCCAGACGCGCGACCTGCTCGACGCGATGCGCAGGGACTGGAAGAGCGCGTCAGCGAAGACCGTTCTCAGGGTCGATGGCGGCATGGTGGCGTCGGACTGGACGATGCAGCGGCTTGCCGACATCCTCGATGCGCCGGTCGACCGGCCGACCATCCTGGAGACGACGGCGCTCGGCGCGGCATGGCTGGCCGGCTCGAAGGCCGGCATCTGGCCGAAGACAAGGGAATTCGCCAAGAGCTGGGCGCTCGAACGGCGGTTTCGACCGGACATGGATGCGTTGGTCCGTTCCGCAAAGCTGGCGGGTTGGCGCCATGCTGTGCGCCGGACACTGAGCACGCTGTAGATTGGCGCACCGAAAAGAAAAAGCCTGCGCCGTTGCCGGCGCAGGCTCTTCTCTTCAACGACTTTTGTTCAGCTCTGCCCTGGCTTATCAATAGGGCGAGATGCACTGCCGGCGAGGGCCGTAGTAAGGCTGATACGTGTTGTCGTAGGCCCGGTAAGATCTGTAGCGGCTGTAGCACCACTCCACATGCGCATCGCCGCGATAGATGCGGCGGGGCTGGCTGTTGATGATTGCGCCGGTGATCAGGGCGCCGGTGGCGAAGGCCGCCAGCGGGAACCAGTAGTCGTTGTAGCGACGATAGCCGGGGCGATAATAGCGATAGCCGCGATAGCCGCGCCAATACCTGAAATCGTCACCGGCGAAGCGACGAAAATCGCGGCGGGAAAAATCGCGACGGGCAAAATCCCGACGGAAATCACGGCGGAATTCGCGACGGAAATCACGGCGGAAGTCGCCGCGGCGGAAGTCGCGACGGAAATCGCGGCGTGAAAAATCGCGATCGCCGTCGAAACGCCTCCAACGCCTGTGGTCGACGGTCTGGACATCCGACGAGACGTTCTGACCTAGCGGCACGTAAATGGGCTGGGCGTTGACGGGCACGATCTCCGCTACAGCGAATGACGCTGACAGCGCGGTCGCCAGCAAGCCCGACATGATCCTGTTCATCATCTTCTCCTTGAAAGCGTCGTCCCTTGTAGCCACAAAAACGGGCAGGTTGCGCAATTGTTCCGCAAAAAATAGCAAGCTGCTGATTTGTAACGCGTCTCGGTTTTTGTGCGAGACAGCAACTCCGACCTTGTCGAGACGTTTTGCGAGGCGCCATGAGATCGCGAAAAGCCCGGCTTACGTGCCCACTTTTCCGGTTGACCGGTCGAAGCACTCTCCCTATGTTCCGCGCAATTTCGAGGGCGGCATTCTGAGCCCGCGGGAGCGCGTAGCTCAGCCGGTAGAGCAACTGACTTTTAATCAGTAGGTCCAGGGTTCGAATCCCTGCGCGCTCACCATTGTTTCACGTTAAGATTCAGTTGCTTAGGCTTATCAGCGGATTACTGCCACGACAAACGCGACCGGCAAGAGGCGGCGAGCATCGGGGCAGGTTCTCCCAAGAATCGTGTGCTGAGAGATCCGGAACACTTCGATCACACCAGCGAGACGTTTCCGCCGGCGTGGCGTTCCAGCCGGCCGGCGAGGTCGAGTTCCAGCAGCACCATGAAAACCTGGGCGGGATGCAGGCCGGTGTGGCGGATGATTTCGTCGACCGCCACCGGCGTCGGGCCGAGCGCTTCGACGACGCGGGTGCGGTCGCTCTCGCCGGGCGGCGGCGTTGCGGAAAAGTCGGGCGGTTCTTCGAAGGGTGCTGTCCTTGGCACCAGCGAGCCGACCAGCGGCGCGATCGCATTGGTAATATCCGATGCCTCGGTGACCAGGGTGGCGCCGTCCTTGAGCAAGGCGTTGGCGCCGGCGGCGCGTGGATCGAGCGGCGAGCCGGGGACGGCGAAGACCAGTCGGCCCATCTCGCCGGCAAGCCTGGCGCTGATCAGCGAGCCGGAGCGTTGCGCGGCCTCGACCACGACCAGCCCCAATGCCGCACCGGCGACAAGGCGGTTGCGGCGCGGAAAATCCTGGGGGCGCGGCTCCCAGCCGAACGGCATTTCCGAAATGATGGCGCCGCCGCGCTCGGCAATCTCGTTGCACAGCCCGGCATTCTCGGGCGGGTAGGGCAGATCGAGGCCGCCGGCCAAAACGCCGATCGTGCCTGACGCAAGGCTGCCCTGATGTGCTGCCGTGTCGATGCCGCGCGCCAGGCCGGAGACGATGCTATAGCCGTCGCGGCCGAGTTCGGCGGCGAGCGTCCGCGCCATCTTGATGCCGGCCAGCGAGGCGTTGCGGGCGCCGACAATGGCGACCGCCGGCAAGCGGAACACTGCACCTTCGCCCTTGACCGCGAGCAGCGGCGGCGGATGGTCCATGCTTTTCATCAGCGGCGGATAGTCGGCCTCGCCGATGCCGACGAAGCGGGCGCCGGCCCGCCGGGCAGTCTCCAGTTCCGCCTCGGCCTCGGCCATCGACGGGATGCGGACGCTCTTTCTGGCGCCGCCCGAAATCATCAGCTCGGGCAGCATCTCGAGCGCTGTCTCGGCCGAGCCGAAGCGGTTGATCAGGTCGCGAAAGGTGGCCGGGCCGACATTCGGCGTGCGGATCAAACGAAGCCAGCTCAACCGCTGCCGGTCGCTGAGCTGCGGGCCGGCGGCGCGCTGGCTCACTCCCTGGCCCCGATCTTGCCCTCGGTGCCGGCCAGCAGCCGGGCAATGTTGGCCCGGTGTTTTATGATGGCGATCAGGCTCATCAGCGCGAACAGCCCGGCAATCTGCGGCGTGCTGAGGACATAGAGCGCAATCGGCACGACGACGGCTGCCGTCAGCGCCGCCAGCGAGGAATAGCGGAACAGGAAAGCCATGGCGAGCCAGACGACGGCGAAGATCAGCGCCACCTGCCAGGCAAGAGCGATCAGCACGCCGAGATAAGTGGCGATACCCTTGCCGCCCTTGAAACCGAGCCAGACCGGAAACAGATGGCCGAAAAAGGCGCCAAGGCCGGCCCAGGGCCCGAGTTCCGGTGCAAAGCGACCGGCGATCAGCACGGCCGCCGTGCCTTTCAGCGCGTCGAGCAGCAGCGTGGCGGCAGCCAAGCCCTTGTTGCCGGTGCGCAGTACATTGGTGGCGCCGATATTGCCGGAGCCTATATTGCGGATGTCGCCAAGACCGGCGGCACGAGTGATCAGGAGCCCGAACGGGATCGAGCCGAGCAGGTAACCGAACACCAGCGCCAAGACGATGCCGTAAGCCATTGTTCCCCCAGATATGCCCTAAAGCGCGTCGCGTTTGACCGGCCTCAGCGACGCGCTTTAGGCTACTGTTTTATGCATGTCGTTATCGCAAAACCGCTGCACACTTTTGCGCGACATGCATTAGGCTGAAAACACTGTGCGGCCCGCCACCATCGTTTGCAAGACCTTGCCCTGCAGCCGCGCGCCTTCGAAACAGGTGTTTTTCGAGCGCGAACGGATGCCGCTTTCGCTGACGATCCATGGCTCGTCGAGATCGACCAGCGCAAGATCGGCGACCGCACCCGGCTTCAGCGTGCCGCCGGGCAGGCCGAACAACCTTGCAGGGGCAGTGGACAATGTCTCAACCAATCTAAGCAGCGTCACGTCGTCATTGTGATAGAGCCGCAGCGCCGCACCCAGCAGCGTCTCCAGGCCGATGGCACCGGCCGCGGCGTCGGCGAAGGGCAGGCGCTTGGTGTCGACGTCCTGCGGATCGTGCGAGGATACGATGAGGTCGATCGTGCCGTCCTTGACCGCCTCGATCATTGCCATCCGGTCTTCCTCGGCGCGCAGCGGCGGTGTCAGCCGGAAGAAGGTGCGGTATTCGCCGACATCGTTCTCGTTGAGCGATAAATTGTGGATCGAGACGCCTGCTGTGACATTCGCGCTGTCGGCTTTCGCCCGCGTTACCGCGTTTGCCGCCATGGCCGTCGAGATCTTGGCCGCGTGATAGGCGCCGCCGGTCAGCCGCGCCAGCGCAAGGTCGCGCTCCAGCGGAATGGACTCGGCCTCGCGCGGAATGCCGGCAAGGCCGAGCCAGCTGGCATAGAGGCCTTCATTCATGACGCCTGATGAGGCGAGGTCGGCGTCTTGGGTTTCATGAGCGATCACGCCGCCGAAATCGCGCGCATAGGTCAGCGCACGGCGCATTACCAGTGCGCTTGATATGGTGTGCTGCCCGTCGGTGAAGGCGACCGCGCCGGCCTCGCGCAACAGGCCAAATTCGGTCATCTCGCGGCCTTCGAGGCCCTTGGTGATCGCAGCCGCCGGAAAGATGTTGACGATGGCCGTGTCCTTGGCGGTGCGCAGAACGAATTCGACGAGCGCGACATTGTCGATCACCGGGTCGGTGTCGGGCATCATGACGATGGAAGTGACGCCGCCGGCGGCCGCCGCCACGCTGGCCGAAGCGATGGTTTCGCGGTGCTCACCGCCCGGTTCGCCGATGAAGACGCGCGCATCGATCAAACCGGGGATAACAGCCTTGCCGGCGCAGTCGATGACGACGGCATCTTGCGAAGCGCCCTGGTTCAAGGCCGACTTGCCGGCAGCGACGATCTTGCGGCCCTCGACAATGACCGTGCCGACCTCGTCGATGCCGCGCGACGGATCGACGATGCGGGCCCGGCTGAAGACCGTTGTATTCATGCGCCGCGGCCCTCGAGGTTGCGGTCCTCACGATTGCGGCGGGGGTCGAGCAGGGCTTCCATCACCGCCATGCGCACGGCAACACCCATCTCCACCTGTTCCTGGATGACGCTCTGCGGACCGTCAGCGATTTCCGAGGCGATCTCGACGCCGCGGTTCATCGGGCCGGGATGCATGACCAGAGCGCCGTCCTTGGCCGCCTTCAGCTTCTCGGCATCGAGGCCGAAATAGTGGAAATATTCGCGCACCGAAGGCACGAAGGCGCCTTCCATCCGCTCGCGCTGCAGCCGCAGCATCATCACCACATCCGCGTCCTTGAGCCCTTCGGCCATCGAACGGGTGACGACTACGCCCATTTTCTCGATGCCGGCGGGCAGAAGCGTCGACGGCGCCACGACGCGGACCTGGGCGCCGAGCGCATTGAGCAGCATGATGTTGGAACGCGCCACGCGCGAATGCAGGATGTCGCCACAGATCGCCACGATCAGCTTCGACAGCTGGCCCCTGGCGCGGCGGATGGTCAGCGCGTCGAGCAGCGCCTGCGTCGGGTGCTCATGGGCGCCGTCGCCGGCATTGATCACCGAGCAGCCGACCTTTTGCGCCAGCAGTGCGGCGGCACCCGCCGACTGGTGGCGGATGATCAATATGTCCGGGCGCATGGCGTTCAGCGTCATCGCCGTGTCGATCAGCGTCTCGCCTTTCTTCACCGAAGAGCTCGCCACCGACATGTTCATGACGTCGGCGCCTAGCCGTTTTCCGGCCAGCTCGAACGACGACTGCGTGCGGGTCGAGGCTTCGTAAAAGAGGTTGATCTGGGTGCGGCCGCGCAGCGTCGTGGTCTTCTTCTCCGACTGCCGCGAGATCGCGACCGCCCGGTCCGCCTTGTCCAGCAAAAGCTCGATGTCGGCGGGGGAAAGATCGCGGATGCCCAGAAGATGGCGGTGAGGATAGAGTGGCAGCGAAGCGTCGGTCATCTCAAGGCGCTGCTATAGGGTGGAGGACCTTTGGCTGCAAGCACCAGCTTTGGATTGCGGTCTTTCTCCCCGGTATTTTCGTCGCGCGCGTTGCGCGGCTTGGGCTATAAACCGCTACTGGCTTCGGATTCGTGGCCTTGTGATGATAAGGACAGTGCGTGACCGACGACGTGACGAACCAGCCGCCGCCGCTGGCAGGCGGCAACGCCTGGCGGGGCGATCCGTTGCTGATCCAGCTTGCCGAGCGTTTTTCCGATCCGGTGCGCAAAGATCTCGATGGGCTTGGCCGTTTCGTGCTGACGCAGGAGGCGCAGGAACTGGCTCGCCTGGCCAATGTCGAGACGCCCAAGCTCAGGACCCATGACCGGCAGGGCCGGCGCATCGATCTGGTCGAGTTTCATCCAGCCTATCACGCACTGATGCGCCGGTCGCTGGCAAACGGGCTGCATTCGTCGGTCTGGGAAAATGGCGATGCCGAGATCGGCCGCCGTCATCAGGTGCGCGCCGCGCGTTTCTACCTTACGGCCGAGCTCGAAACCGGGCATCTCTGTCCCATCACCATGACCAGCGCATCGCTGGCAGCGCTGATGGCAAGCCCGAAGCTGTTTCGCGAATGGGCGCCGCGGGTGACGACACGCAAATACGACCAGGGCCAAAAGCCGCCGGTCGAAAAGGCCGGGCTGACGCTCGGCATGGGCCTGACCGAGAAGCAGGGCGGCACCGATGTCCGCGCCAACATCACCAGGGCCGAGCGGGCCGGCAGCAGCTTCTATCGGCTGACCGGCCATAAATGGTTCATGTCAGCGCCGATGTCGGATGCGTTCCTAGTGCTTGGACAGGCGCCGGAAGGACTTTCGTGCTTTCTCGTTCCCCGCATTCTCGGCGATGGTTCGGGCAACGGCTTCCGCTTCCAGCGGCTGAAGGACAAGCTCGGCAACCGCTCCAACGCCTCGTCCGAAGTGGAGTTCGTCAACGCCATCGGCGAGATGGTCGGCGAGCCCGGGGCGGGCGTGAAAACGATCATGGACATGGTGACGCTGACCCGGCTCGACTGCGCGATCGCCTCTTCGGCGATCATGCGTGCCGGCCTGGCCGAGGCCGTCCACCACACCCGTCACCGCCAGGTGTTTGGAACCAATCTGATCGAGCAGCCGCTGATGCAGCGCGTGCTGGCCGACATGGCGCTCGACGTCGCCGCGGCCACCGCGCTGTCGTTCCGGCTGGCGCGCTCCTTCGACGAAGCGGCCGGCGACCGCGGCGAGGCGGCCTTCGCTCGCGCCATGACGCCGGTCGTAAAGTACTGGGTCTGCAAGATTGCACCACCGCTGCTCTACGAAGCGATGGAGTGCCTCGGCGGCAATGGCTATGTCGAGGAGGCGCCGCTCGCCCGCTACTATCGCGAAGCTCCGGTCAACGCGATCTGGGAGGGATCCGGCAACGTCATGGCGCTCGACGTGCTGCGCGTGCTGGCGCGTGCACCCGGCCTGTTCGAGGAGGTGCTGGCCGGCATCGATCGCGATCTCGGCGCCGGCGGACGCGGCACCGTCGGTGTACTCAAGGCGGCAATGCAGGTCGCGGCAACCGACGAGGGCTCGGCCCGCCTGCTCACCGAGCAACTGGCGCTGTCGGCGGCTGCGGCGGAGCTTCGCAGGCTGGGGGCAGGGCGGATCGCCGACGCCTTCGTCGAGACGCGCCTCGCCGGCCAGTGGCGCAACACCTATGGCATGCTCGATTCGCGCCATGACGCGCGTATGATCATCGATACGCTCTATCCGCCGACGAACTGAGCCGCCAGCAGCAGTACAACCGGGATGGTCGCGAAGGAAGCAACCGTCTGCAGCGTCGTAACCGTAGCGTAAAGCTCGGCGTCGCCGCCCATCTGCTTGGCCAGCACATAACCGTTCATGGCGGTCGGCACGGCGCCGCACAGGATGAGAAACAGCAATTCCTCGCCGGTGACGCCAAGCAGGAGCGAAATGGCCAGCAGCAGCGCCGGAAACACCACCAGCTTGACCGCAACCGGGACGAGGATAGCGATCCTGGGCTTGACCAGGCTGTCGAGCCTCAGGCCCGCACCAATGCCGACGAGGCCAAGCCCAAGCGCGGCCTGGCCGATCAGCTGAAGCGTCTTGTTGACCGGCGCAAAAAGTTCGAAGGGCAGCGCGCGCAGCAGAAGACCGCCGGCAGCCGCGATCACCATTGGATCGGTCGCCATGCGGCGGATCAGCGTCGGCCAGTTGGCCGTCCTGTCGGCGAAGCGTGTAACCACGAAAACCGTCACAAGATTGATCGGCAGGATGATGATCGCCATCACCAGCGCGACGACAGCCATGCCGGCGGGCGGAAACAGTTTCTGGGCAATGGCCAGCGCCATGAAACCGTTCCAGCGGATCGACGTTTGGAAAATCGACGAGAATTCGGCCGTTCCGGCAAGACCGGCCTTGCGCAGAAACGGCCACAATGACAGCACGAATACAAACATCAGCGGCACGGTGATTGCCAGCGCCAGCATCATGGCATCCAGCTGCAGGCCGGTGAAATCGGCGTTTACGATCGTCACGAGAATCAGTGTCGGATAGAAGAACCAGTAGCCCAACTGGTCGATGCCGTGCCAGCCGGCCGGATCGATCACGTCGACGCGCCGAAGAATATTTCCGCACAGGATAAGCAGGAAGATCGGCAGGATGCTTTCGAACGTGGCTTGCATGGAAGCGTCTCGGAGGGAGACTGTGCCATAGCAGGCATTACCGGCATGTAAAGCGCCACGACCGGCGCTGTCGTGCTCCTGCAAACGCCCGTTAACCTTAATAAATGGTTTCCATTGCGGTGGCGGGCCGCAAAGCCCACTGTCCTGTTTACGGAAGCAGGAACGCCATGCGGCATATATTGAGCTCCTTTCTGGCCTTGCACTGGGCGGTCGTTTTCGCCCTGCTGGCGTTCCTCTGCATCGACGGGAATCGCGGTGTTGCGGCAGCGCTTGGCGTGCTCGGCGTCGCCGTCCAGAACACCCGCTTCGCCGACCTCGAAAGCGCCGTTGTCGTGGCACCGCTTGCTGTAGCGCTGCTGGTCGTAGCGGTGCTGTTCTGCTGGGCCTTTGTCGAGACTCTGTTTAGCGATCCGACAAATCCGGACGCCACCGACAGCGTCGTGCGGGTCGCCTTCATATCTGCCTCCGGCGTATTGTCGCTGATTATCGTCGGCGGCGCCGCGCAAGGCATCAGCGGGCTGTTCATGGTTGTCGCGGTGCAACTGGCGGCGCTGCTGGCGTCCTATGTCGCCATGCTCGCAGAGTGGCGGTCGGCCCTTGCCGCAGCGGTTCCGGGCACGGGTGAAATCCGTGCCGCCGCGCATGTGATGGCGAAGGCGGCGGCGCACAACTCGGCGCTCTCGCGCATTTCCGGCCGGCTGGACACGAACTTGAGGCCGGACACGAACTTGAGGGATGGCCGCTGATGCGTACCTTGTTCGCGCTATGGGCGGCGCCGCTCGCCCTGTTCTGGGGCTGGTTTTTCCTGTCGCTCAACGACATCAATTTCGGATACATCATGCTGAGCCGCCAATTGCATGACCTCGTCTTCCAGCTTTATGGGGAGATGCTCGGCATTGATCCGGCGCTCATTCCCGGCATGGTGGCAAAGGCCTGCATCTTCGACAGTCTGCTGCTCATGGCATTTTGGGCGTTCCGCCGCCGCCGGGTGATCGGCGCCTGGATCAGGATAATGCGCGACCGCTATTTCGGCCAGGCATCGACGCCGAGCGCCTGAAGCCGGTCGAGAACGCCCTGCAGAATAAAGGCCGCCGCGGCCGAATCGATCTTGCCGGCGCGTTTGCGGCGCGAAAAATCCATCTCGATCAACGTCCGCTCAGCCGCCACCGTCGACAGTCGCTCGTCCCACAAAACGAAGGGCAGGTCGGTCACACCAGCCATGTTGCGGGCGAAGGCGCGGGATTTCTGGGCGCGCGGGCCTTCCGACCCGTCCATGTTGATCGGCAGGCCGAGCACCACGGCGCCGACGTTCTCTTTCTGCAGCAAGGCGAGCAGCACAGCTGCATCCAGCGAGAATTTCCTGCGCATGATGACCGGACGCGGATGGGCGAAGGCAAAGCCCCTGTCGGAAACCGCCACGCCGATGGTCTTGTCGCCGAGGTCGAGCCCGGCCAGCGTCTTGCCGCCGCTGAGCCGCGCCGGCAACTCTTCGATGGTGATGATGCTCAACGGCCTTCCTTGGACCACACGCCGTGGGACTTTAATTTCACTGCCGGCGTTCTATCCTCTGGCGAAGCAAAAATCGAGGAAGGCATTCATGAAACTGACCTGGTACGGACATTCCGCATTCCGCATCGAAACCACCGACGCGAAAATCCTCATCGATCCCTATCTGATCGGCAATCCGTCATGGACGAGCGGCTGGGAAGGACCGGCGGAAGGGGTCACGCATGTTCTTTTGACCCATGGCCATAGCGATCACATCAGCGGTGCGCTCGAAGTGCTTGGGAAAAGCGGCGCTATGCTGGTCGCCAATTTCGAGGTCTGCATGTACCTGGTCGGCCGGGGCGCCAGCGACAAGAAGATCAATCCCGGCAATATCGGCGGCACCGTGGATTGCGGCGGTTTCACCACCACCTTCGTCCAGGCGCTGCATTCATCGTCGTTCCCGGGTGACAATGGCCTGAACACCTATCTCGGCAATCCAGGCGGCCTCGTCCTGCATTTTCCGGAAGACAAGACGCTCTATCACATGGGCGACACCGACATCTTTTCCGACATGGCGCTGATCAACGAATTGCATGAACCGAAGATCGGTATTGTGCCGATTGGCGACCGCTTCACCATGGGTGGCGCGGTGGCAGCCCTTGCCTGCCGACGCTACTTTCAGTTTGAGACGGTCATCCCCAGTCACTTCGGCACGTTCCCGATCATCGACCAGACCGCCGACAAGTTTGTCGCAGGGTTGGAGGGATCCGGCGTGAAGGTGGCGTTGCCGGAGATCGGTGGGACGATTTCGTTGTAGAGGATGCCCAAGGCGGCAGCTATGTCAGCTGCGACAGCGTGGCCTGCCAAGACCTTCTGGGCCGGTTCTCAGCACGATGCATGTTGCGCGGCACGCGCCGCGCCGCTATAGCGCGGACTGGTTTTCCAGAGGCACAAACAACCATGTCCGTTGATCTTCAGACTGTGAAGCGCGTCGCGCGTCTCGCCCGTATTGCGGTGAGCGAGGAGGATGCCGAGCGCATGACCGGCGAGTTGAACGCCATTCTGGGCTTTGTCGAGCAATTGAACGAGGTCGATGTCTCCGGCATCGAGCCGATGACCTCGGTGATTCCGATGGAAATGAAGAAGCGCCCGGACGTCGTCACCGACGGCAGCAAGGCGGCCGACATCGTCGCCAACGCACCGGCCACCGAAGAGAATTTCTTCCTCGTTCCGAAGGTGGTGGAGTAGCGGGCCGATGGCAATCGAGATCGCCATCGAAACGCCGGTGCAGGACGATGTGCGCGGGCTGGTTAAGGAGCTCAACGACGCGCTGCTGGAACTGACGCCGCCGGAGCACTGCTATCACATGACCGTCGAACAGATGGCCGACAACGACACAACTGTCTTCATCGCTCGCGACAACGGCCTTGCCGTCGGTTGCGGCGCGCTGAAGCGCCACGATGGCACCGTCGGCGAGGTCAAGCGCATGTACACGCGGCCTTCGCATCGTGGACAGAAGATCGGCGCCAGGATCGTCGAGCGGATCGAAGCGCTGGCGCGCAATGAAGGGCTGAAGCGTTTGGTGCTGGAAACCGGCGACCGCCATCCGGCAGCGTGGACCGTCTATGAAGGCGCCGGATTTTCGCGCTGCGGCCCGGTACTGGACTATCCCGATTCCGAGTGGTCGGTGTTTTACGAAAAGAGCCTTGCCTGATGAGCGACCTGACCCACCTGACGATTTCGCAGGCCCGCACCAAGCTGCGCGCCAAGGAAATCACCGCAACCGAGATCACCGAAGCCTATCTCCAGGCGATCGAGCGGGCCAATCCGACGCTCAACGCCTATGTCGTCGTTACCGACGACAAGGCGCGCGACATGGCCAAGGCCTCGGACGCGAAGCTGGCGAAGGGCGAGGGCGGGACGCTCGAAGGCATACCGCTCGGGATCAAGGACCTGTTCGGCACCGAAGGCATCCACACCCAGGCCTGCAGCCATGTGCTGGATGGGTTCAAGCCACATTACGAATCGACTGTCACTGCCAATCTGTGGGCCGACGGCGCCGTGATGCTCGGCAAGCTCAACATGGACGAGTTCGCCATGGGCTCGTCCAACGAGACCTCCCACTACGGCCCCGTCATCAATCCGTGGCGGCGTTCGCGCCTCGACACGGTGGTGATGCCAACCACGCATCAGGGCGATGGCGGTTTCGTCTCGGCCGGCGGCACCAGGACCGCGCGCACGCTGGACAACGCCCAGCTGGTGCCGGGCGGTTCGTCAGGCGGCTCGGCCTCCGCCGTTTCAGCGCTCCTATGTGCCGGCGCCACCGCCACCGACACCGGCGGTTCGATCCGCCAGCCCGCCGCCTTCACCGGCACGGTCGGCATCAAACCGACCTACGGCCGCTGCTCGCGCTGGGGTATCGTCGCCTTCGCTTCGTCGCTTGACCAGGCCGGACCGATCGCCCGCGATGTGCGCGACGCCGCGATTCTCTTGAAATCGATGGCCTCGGTCGATCCGAGAGACACCACCTCGGTCGACCGGCCGGTGCCGGATTACGAGGCGGCGATCGGCAAGCCGATCAAGGGCATGAAGGTCGGCATCCCCAAGGAATACCGCGTCGACGGCATGCCCGACGAGATCGAGGCGCTGTGGCAGAAAGGCATTGCCTGGCTGAAAGATGCCGGCGCCGAGATCGTCGACATTTCCCTTCCGCATACCAAATATGCGCTGCCGGCCTATTACATCGTCGCGCCCGCCGAAGCCTCTTCGAACCTCGCCCGCTATGACGGCGTCCGCTATGGGTTGCGCGTGCCGGGCAAGGACATCGTCGACATGTACGAGAAGACCCGCGCCGCCGGCTTCGGCCGCGAGGTCAAGCGCCGCATCATGATCGGCACCTATGTCCTCTCCGCAGGCTACTACGACGCCTACTATCTGCAGGCGCAGAAGGTGCGGAATCTCATCAAGCGGGATTTCGAAAACGCATTCGCCGCCGGCGTCGGCGTCATCCTGACGCCGGCGACGCCGTCGGCGGCCTTTGGCATCGCCGACGAGGACATGGCCGCCGACCCGGTCAAGATGTACCTCAATGACATCTTTACGGTGACGGTGAACATGGCTGGACTGCCGGGTATCGCCGTGCCCGCAGGGCTAGACGCCAAGGGCCTGCCGCTCGGCCTGCAGCTCATCGGCCGGCCTTTCGACGAGGAAACCTTGTTCCAGGCCGCCCATGTCATCGAACAGGCGGCGGGTAGGTTCCAGCCGGAAAAGTGGTGGTAGTGCCGTCTCCCATCTGAAGGGGTGAGGGAATGTTCTACTATCTTTCCAAGGTGTCTTGGCTCCTCGTCCAGCCGTTAAATCTGGCGATCATCCTGCTGTTGGTCGCGTTGCTTGCTGCCTTGGTTGGGCGCAGAAAGCTGTTTGCCACCGGCAGCGGGCTGGCCTTTCTTATCCTCGCCCTCTCGACCTGGACCTCGCTCGGCGCACTGATGCTCAACCCGCTGGAAGAGCGCTTTCCGCGCCCGCCGCTGCCGGAAAAGGTCGATGGCGTCGTCGTGCTCGGAGGCGGCATGGAGGGCGCCGTCAATTTCGCGCGTGGCGGCTATGAACTGAACGCCAGCGGAGACCGGGTGGTCGCGGCTGCCGTGCTGGCACGGCATTTTCCGACAGCTAAAGTCGTCATCTCAGGGGGCACTATCGCAATGATCGGCGAAGGCGAGGGCGATGCAGAGACGGCGCCGCGTCTGTTCGCCGCGCTTGGTGTGACGGCCGATCGGCTGATCCTCGAGAACAAATCCCGTAACACCTACGAGAACGCCGTCTTTACCAGGGAACTGGTCACCCCGAAACCGGGCGAGACCTGGCTGCTGGTGACGTCGGCCTTCCACATGCCGCGCGCCAAGGCGCTGTTCGACAAGGCCGGCTTTGCCACCATTCCTTGGCCGGTCGATTACCGCACCTTAGGCAAGGAAGGCATCGGCCTGTTCCGCGACGATCCCTTCGGTTCGCTGCAAACCGCCAGCACGGCGGTCCGCGAATGGATCGGGCTCGTCGCCTACTGGTTGTCGGGCCGCATCGACCGGCTTTTCCCTGGACCGGGTGTTGGTTCGGGCGGCTGACCGATCACGGCTTGCCGCGCCGCCGAGAAGAACTGGCGACGCACCAGGACCGCCACCAAAAGCAGCGTCGACAGCACGAACACTTTTGGGTCGACGAACCAGCCGAGATAACCGATCGAGAAAAACACGCCGCGAAGGCCGGAATTGAAGTGTTTCCCGGCCAGCATGTTCATGCGCGCCGCACGCCATACCGCCGTCTCGCTAACCGGGTTACGTGAAGCCTCGCCATGCGGAATCGGCACAGCTCCGATCAGGATCGAGCAGTAGTTGAACAGCCGGTAGGCCCAGCCGAACTTGAAAAAGGAATAGGCAAGGATCAGCACCAATCCGAACACCTTCATCTGAAAGGCGGAGCGGGATGATGTCGCGCCGAGCGGCAGATCGCTCAGCATCGAAACAACCTGATCGGAGGCGCCGACCAAGGCAAAACAGCCGCCGATCGCAATCAGCGAACTGGAGGCGAAGAAGGCGGTTCCCTGTTGAAGACCTGCCATAATGGCGGTGTCGACGATGCGGATCTCGCGTTCGGCCATGGTCCGCATCCAGGCTTCGCGCTGGACGTTCATCGCTGTCGTCAGCGACATGCGGCTGACCAGCTTCCCGTCGGATGCGAGCGTATGCAGCACCCATACGAAAAGGAAGAAGGCCAGCGCCACGAGGTCGGCCGTCGACAAATGAAAGGAATCGCCCATGCGGCCCTTTTACCACAAGCGGTGGCGCCGCTTCGATGGCGGAACGCAACGATGTCGCTGCCGGAGCAAACAAGGTCGGCAGGTGCAGCGCCGCGATCTTCGAAAGAGCGGAAACATCACAGGAATTCCTATATGTAAATTCCAGTAGGAGACAGCGGCGCGTGTTCCTTTCGGTTTTCGACCTGTTCAAGATCGGCATTGGACCATCGAGTTCGCACACGATGGGACCGATGACAGCTGCGCGGCGTTTTCTCGACGAGGTCGCGGGAGATGACTGGCCACGCCCGGCCGGCGCCAAGGTCGACCGCATCGCCGCCAGCCTGCACGGCTCGCTTGCCTATACCGGCATCGGCCATGGTTCCGATCGCGCCGTCGTGCTCGGGCTTGCCGGCCAGACGCCGCAGACGGTGGACCCCGATCAGGCGGACAACATCGTCGACCGTATCGCCGCCGACAAGCGGATTTCGCCGCCCGGCCATCCCTCCTATCGCTTCGACCCGGCGACGGATCTGGTGCTGGAACGCAAGACGCCGCTTTCCGGCCACGCCAACGGCATGGCTTTTTTCGCCTATGATGCTGACGACCGCCTGCTGCTCAAACGCATCTATTATTCGATCGGCGGCGGCTTCGTGGTTTCCGAGGAGGAGCTGCAGCGGATGAAGGTGAAGGGCTCGGTGAAGACGGAAGGCAAGAAGGTTCCATACCCCTTCAAGAACGCCGTCGAGATGCTGTCGATGGCGGCGAAAAGCGGCCTTTCCATCGCCGACATGAAGCGCGTCAACGAAGAGACGCAGATGCCGCGCGAGGAACTCGACGCCGGCCTCGACGGCATCTGGAGCGCCATGAAGAGCTGCATCGAGCGTGGCCTGTCGCAGGACGGCATCATGCCGGGCGGGCTGAAGGTGCGCCGACGCGCGCGGCAATTGCATGACAAGCTGCAGGACCAGTGGCGGCAGAACCGGCCCAATCCGCTGCTCGCCAACGACTGGCTGTCGATCTATGCCATGGCGGTGAATGAGGAGAACGCCGCCGGCGGGCGCGTCGTCACCGCGCCGACCAACGGTGCTGCAGGCACGCTGCCCGCGGTGCTGCGCTACTGGCTGCATTTCCATCCCGAGGCCGACCAGCCAAGCATCCGCGATTTCCTGCTGACCGCGGCAGCGATCGGCGGCATCATCAAGACCAACGCTTCGATCTCGGGCGCCGAAGTCGGCTGCCAGGGCGAGGTCGGTTCGGCCTCGGCGATGGCGGCAGCGGGGCTGTGCGCCGTGATGGGCGGCACGCCCGAGCAGGTCGAGAACGCCGCCGAGATCGCGCTTGAACATCATCTCGGCATGACCTGCGATCCGGTCGGCGGGCTGGTGCAGGTGCCTTGCATCGAGCGTAACGCACTCGGCGCCGTCAAGGCGGTGACGGCTGCTTCGCTGGCCATCAAGGGCGACGGCGTTCACTTCGTGCCGCTCGATGCCGCGATCGAGACCATGCGCCAGACCGGCCTCGACATGAACGAGAAATACAAGGAAACCAGCCTCGGCGGACTGGCCGTCAATATCGTGGAATGCTGAGCCAAACTTTGCACTGGGGATTGGCACTGTGGAGAACGGCACTGCGAAGACTGGCACTGTGGAGAAAGTCGGCCAGGCCGTTGACGCCTTCCCACCCCGGACTAAACCTTAATTCATGTCTCTTAATCTCATAAAGCTCTGCGTCGGCTGCGACAGCGTTGAAGATCTCGAAGAGTGGATTGCCTTCCGCCTCGACGAACGGCGGCGCGCCGGTGAACCGGTCGAGCATTACCACACCACCCGCATGATGCCGACGCGCGGCGCCGAGGTCACCGATGGCGGTTCCCTCTACTGGGTGATCAAGGGCAATGTGCAATGCCGCCAGTTGATCACGGAAATCCGTCCTTTCACCGATGACGAGGGCATCGGCCGCTGTCATCTGATGCTCGATCCCGCGGTGGTGCGCACCGAATGGCAGCCGCGCCGCGCCTTTCAAGGCTGGCGCTACCTGAAACCGTCGGACGCACCGGCCGATCTCGGCAAGGGTAAAGCGGGATGGGTCGAGATGCCGCCGAAACTCAGGCGCGAGCTTGCCGATCTCGGCCTTCTCTAGGAAGGTCCCCCAAATTCAAAGCTGCCGTGATCGCTGGCCCTCCAGATCGCCTCATGCTGGGCTTGCAAGCTGTGCGACAACGCCACATCTTGAATGTCATGAGCGACAAGAAGCAGCCCGTGCCCGCAAAGGCCAATCCTGCGCCGGTCGAGTCCCAATCAAGCACTGGCGAGATCGACGCCTTTATCCGTCAGGCAAGGACGCTCGCTGCGTCCGCGACCGGTTCTGGCAGGCTGATACTCTCGCTCGACGCGACGATGAGCCGCCAGCCGACCTGGGACCTTGCCTGTGCGCTGCAGGGCGAGATGTTCGACGCCGTCGGCAAGGCCGGAGCGCTGAAGGTTCAATTGGTTTATTTTCGTGGTCTTGGCGAGTGCCGCTCATCTGGATTCGTCACCGATACGGACGCGCTGAAGCAGCTGATGACGCGGATCGAATGCCGCAGCGGCCAAACCCAGATCGGCAAGGTTCTCGCCCATGCGCTGAAACAGACGGCGGCGGCCAGGGTGAATGCGCTGGTCTATATCGGCGACGCGATGGAAGAAAACATAGACGATCTGGCCGAAAAGGCCGGCAGCCTCGGCCTGCACGGCGTTCCTGTCTTCGTCTTTCAGGAGGGCCATGATGCCGGCGCAGAAAAGGCATTTAAGGAGATTGCGCGGCTGTCCAAAGGTGCTTGGTTCCGATTTGATCGGCGGGCCGCCGCAACCTTGGCCAGCCTGCTTTCGGCGGTCGCCGTGTTTGCAACCGGCGGGCTGAAGGCACTGGAGGCCAGGGGCAGGCCGGAAGACCGGCTGATGATCGAGCATCTGCGGAGCGGCAGGAAATAATGGGCGCGATTATCGCATTCGTGGCGTTGCTTTTGGTGCTGCTCGGCGTGGCCACGATCTTTCTCCGCGCCGACCCCGCGAGACTCGCAAGCGGGATGAGGACACTTGGGCCCGTCCTGCTGGCGCTGATCGGCGTCGCCGTGCTTCTGGTCGGACGCGAAGGTATCGGCGGCTTGATCCTGTCGACGGCGCTCGCCTGGTATGGCTCCATGCGGATGAAGCGGCCGACGGCGAAACTGGAGCCGGGCAAGCATTCGACGGTGCGCACCGCGGCACTCGAAATGGAGCTTGATCACGATACCGGCAATCTGGAGGGGCTCGTGCTCGCCGGCCGCCATGAAGGCAAGATGCTTGGCACGATGAGCCTTTCGGAGTTGCAGCAACTTTATCGCGAGCTCCCCGGCGACCCGGAGAGCCGCCAGTTGCTAGAGACGTATCTTGACGGCAGATTTCCCATCTGGCGCAAAGACGGTGAGGCGAATGGTGGCGAAGGGCTGGGTGTTTCGCCAGGTTCGGGCGCCATGACTAAGGAGGAGGCCTACAAGATCCTTGGTCTTGAAGCGGGGGCCGCCGCGGCGGATGTCCGCAAGGCGCACCGCCGCCTGATGCAGCGCCTGCACCCCGATATCGGCGGCACGTCTTTTCTGGCGGCGCGGATCAATGAAGCCAAGGACGTCTTGCTCTCCAATCACAACTAGTCTCCTTCGACGCAGAATTTTTCCGGGAGATGTTTTCGACGCCGTCTACTGCTGGACGGCGTAGCACTCGATTTTCTTTTTCTTCAGGGCGTTGCAGGCTTTCCAGGCAGCAGTCTTCGAACCAAAGCCGAACCGGGCGCGGTAATAGGTGACGCCGTCCTTTTCGAAGGCGACGGTGAAACCTGTGGCATCGGCGAGGATCGAAGGCGCCTGCTTGCTCGTCTCGTCCAGGAGAGCCTGGGCTTCGGATTGTTTTGGCGAAGAGGCGACCTGGACTGCCCAGCCGGACGGCACCGATGCCGTGTTGACGGGATCGACCGCCGCCGGTTCGGCGTAGGCTGCTGCGACCCGTGCCGTCGCGACATCGTCCGCCGTGGCCGCGGCCACTGTGTCGACCTTCTTGGTCTGAGAGACGGGCCTGGTCTGGACAACGGGGGTGGCTTCTTCAACGGCGGGGTCGGTTTCCTCAACTAGCGAGGCAATGGCATCATCGTCCGGGGCATCGTCGTCCGGCCGGCTGTCCGGCGTCGGCGCGTCGCGCTTGGGCAGGAACACTTTTGCCAGGGCGCTGATCGGGTTGCCGCCGCCGGCCTTGGCGACCAGCATGCCGCTGCCGCGCGACGACGCCTTCGGCATGTAGGTTTTGATCAATGCGGCCATCTGGTTGTCGCGGCTGCCGCCGGATTTCCCGCCTATCACCACCGCCACGATGCGGCGATCGCCGTCGTCGACCGAGGAAACGAGATTGTAGCCGGAGGCGCGGGTGTAACCGGTCTTGATGCCGTCGACGCCCTTGATGCGCCCAAGCAGGCGGTTATGGCCGTTGATCCGCCTCCGCCCGTAGAGAAAGGAACGCTGCGAGAAATAGCCGTAATACTGGGGAAAATGCTCCCGCAGCGCGATGCCGAGCACCGCCATGTCGCGCGCGGTCGTGAACTGACCGGGGTTTGGCAAGCCGTGGGCGTTGCGGAAAACGGTCCCCTTCATGCCCAGCGCCCGCGCCTTGGCTGTCATCATGTGGGCGAAATTGGCTTCATTGCCGCCGAGAAGCTCGCCGAGCGCCGTCGCCGAGTCGTTTGCAGACTTGGTCACCATCGACAGGATCGCGGTCTCGACCGTGATCGCGCCGCCCCGTCTGACGCCGAGTTTCGTCGGCGGTTCAGCAGCAGCATTGGCCGAAAAGACGACCCGGGAGTTCTTGCTGATCTTGCCGTTCGCCATGGCCTCGAAGGCCAGGTAGAGCGTCATCATCTTGGTGAGCGAGGCCGGATAGCGCCGACCATCGGCATTCGAAGAATAAAGCACCTTGCCGGTCTTGGCATCGATGACGATGGCCGCCGACCTCGCTGCCATGGACGAAGCAGCCTCGGCAACGACGAATGTCATCGCCAAAGCGAGGATCATGATCGTTTTCAAAGAGGACGCGGATTTGGAGAGAATGCCCGACAACGCCTGACGCACCGATAGTTCCTTTGAATTTTTTGTTGCTGGAGGCGGCAAAGGTCCTGCCTCACTTCGAGCCAAGCTATCGCGGCCAGCGTTACCAATCCGTTTATGGTAACCATTGTGTTCACCATTTTCTTCGGGCTTGAGCTTCCCTTTATTCGAATTTTAGCGATTGCCGGTGGCTGGGCATGCACGCCGGGCCGGTCGCCTGGAACCGCGCTCGGCGAACATTGACTTTTTGTGCAGTGCACAATATATAACTTGCATTGCACAACGCGGCCCCGGACAGGGCGCGTCCACCGTTCAACGGCAACTGTCAAGGGAGCGTGAGATGACCCAGACCTATGAAGATTTCAGCAAATACGGCAAGGAGATTGCCGACACCGGCTTGAAGAGCTTCGCATCCCTTTCCAAGGGTGCGCAGGCCATCGCCACCGAGGCGGGCGAGTACACCAAGAAAAGCTTCGAGGCCGGCAGCGCAGCAGCCGAGAAACTTTTGTCGGCCAAGTCGCTGGAGAAGGCGATCGAGATCCAGTCCGATTTTGCCAAGCAGTCGTACGAAGCCTTCGTCGCCGAAGCGACCAAGCTAGGCGATCTCTATGCCGAACTCGCCAAAGAAGCCTACAAGCCGTTCGAATCAATCGTCGCAAAAGCGAAATAATCTCGCTATAATGCGAAGATGGCCCTCGGGCTGCAAGACAGACCCGGTCGCGAACGCGCGGCCGGGTTTTTTCATGGCAATTTGAAATCAGGGGGCTCTGCCGCCTTCACGATTTCGAAAATCGGCCAAGTTTGGCCACCTAGCCATATTGTCAGCTAAACAGAAGGGCTTAAAATCGTTCATCGAAGACCTACATGTCGAACTCGTATGGGGATTCGAAAAGGCAGGGCTACGTGACGATTGGTTTGACTGCCATGAGAGATGTGGTGCGGATGCAAAACGGCAACGACGGCAATGAGGCCGGTCGCGGCACGGCTGTCATCACGCGCACCAAAACCAAGACCAAGAAGCCTAGCCTTTATCGGGTCCTCATTCTCAACGACGACTATACGCCCATGGAATTCGTGGTTCACGTACTGGAGCGTTTTTTCCAGAAGGACCGTGAAGCCGCCACACGCATCATGCTACATGTTCACAATCATGGAGTGGGCGAGTGCGGGGTCTATACATTCGAGGTGGCCGAGACCAAAGTGTCTCAGGTCATGGATTTCGCCCGACAGAATCAGCATCCGCTGCAATGCGTGATGGAGAAGAAGTGAGGTAACATGCCGGCTTTCTCCCAAGGCCTGGAAAAGGCGCTTCACCAGGCGCTGACGCTCGCCAATGAGCGGCACCACGAATACGCAACCCTTGAACATTTGCTGCTCGCTCTCATCGACGACACCGAGGCGGCCGCGGTCATGCGCGCCTGCAACGTCGATCTCGACGAGCTGAAGCACACGGTTCTCACCTATATCGACACCGAGCTCGACAATCTCGTCACCGGCTACGACGAGGATTCCAAGCCGACGGCCGGTTTCCAGCGCGTCATCCAGCGCGCGGTGATCCATGTGCAGTCGTCCGGCCGCGAGGAAGTCTCCGGCGCCAACGTGCTCGTTGCGATCTTCGCCGAGCGTGAGAGCCATGCCGCTTATTTCCTGCAGGAACAGCAGATGACCCGCTACGACGCGGTCAACTACATTTCGCATGGCATCGCCAAGCGTCCCGGCGCATCCGAGACGCGGTCGCCGCGCGGCGCCGACGACGAGCAGGGCGGCCAGAGCGGCGCCGAGCCGCAAGAGGACGGCGGCAAGAAGAAGCAGCAGCAGGACGCGCTCACCGCCTATTGCATCAATCTGAACAACAAGGCCAAGGCCGGCAAGATCGATCCGCTGATCGGCCGCGGGTCCGAGATCAACCGCACCATCCAGGTGCTGTGCCGCCGCTCCAAGAACAATCCGCTCTATGTCGGCGACCCCGGCGTCGGCAAGACGGCGATCGCCGAGGGCCTTGCCAAGCGCATCGTCGAGGGTGACGTGCCGGAAGTGCTGCACAACGCCACCATCTTTGCGCTTGACATGGGAACATTGCTGGCCGGCACCCGCTATCGCGGCGATTTCGAGGAGCGGCTGAAGCAGGTCGTCAAGGAACTTGAGGACTATCCGGGCGCGGTTCTGTTCATCGACGAGATCCACACCGTGATCGGGGCAGGGGCGACGTCGGGCGGCGCCATGGATGCGTCGAACCTGTTGAAGCCGGCGCTGTCGTCCGGAACGATCCGCTGCATCGGCTCGACCACCTACAAGGAGTTCCGCCAGTTTTTCGAGAAGGACCGCGCTTTGGTGCGGCGCTTCCAGAAGATCGACGTCAACGAGCCGACCATCGAGGACGCCATCGAGATCATGAAGGGTCTAAAGCCGTATTTCGAGGAGTTCCACAAGGTTCGCTACACGGCCGAGGCGATCAAGGCTTCGGTCGAACTGTCGGCGCGCTACATCAACGACCGCAAGCTGCCGGACAAGGCAATCGACGTGATCGACGAGACCGGCGCCTCGCAGATGCTGGTGCCGGAGGCCAAGCGAAAGAAGACTATCGGCATCAAGGAGATCGAAGCGACGATCGCCACCATCGCCCGCATTCCGCCGAAGACGGTTTCCGCCGACGACGAGAAGGTGCTGGCCGGTCTCGACGTTGAGTTGAAACGTGTCGTCTACGGTCAGGACACCGCGATCACGGCATTGACCTCGGCGATCAAACTGGCGCGGGCCGGCCTGCGCGAACCGGAGAAGCCGATCGGCTCCTACCTGTTCTCGGGACCGACCGGCGTCGGCAAGACCGAAGTGGCAAAGCAGCTCGCCGCCTCGCTCGGTGTCGAGCTGATCCGCTTCGACATGTCGGAATATATGGAACGCCACACCGTCTCGCGGCTGATCGGCGCGCCTCCCGGCTATGTCGGCTTCGACCAGGGTGGCCTGTTGACCGACGGCGTCGACCAGCATCCGCATTGCGTGCTGTTGCTGGACGAGGTCGAGAAGGCGCATCCGGACCTGTTCAACATCCTGCTGCAGGTCATGGATCACGGCAAGCTGACCGACCACAACGGCAAGCAGATCGACTTCCGCAACGTCATCCTGATCATGACCACCAATGCGGGCGCCTCGGATGCGCAACGCGCGGCGATCGGGTTCGGCTCGACCAAACGCGAAGGCGACGATGTCGAGGCGATCAACCGGCTGTTCACGCCGGAATTCCGCAACCGTCTCGATGCGATCATCCCGTTCGGCTCGCTGCCGGTTCCGGTCATCCACCAGGTGGTGCAGAAGTTCGTCATGCAGCTCGAGGCCCAGCTCTCCGAGCGTGGCGTCACCTTCGACCTGTCGCAGGAAGCGATCTCCTGGCTGGCCGAGAAGGGCTACGACGAGCGCATGGGAGCACGGCCGCTCGGCCGCGTCATCCAGGAGCACATCAAGAAGCCGCTGGCCGACGAGGTGCTGTTCGGTAAGCTCAAGAAGGGCGGCACGGTGCGTGTCACCGTCGAGAAGAAGGAGACCGGCGAGACCGGCCTGAAGCTCGAGTCGGTCGCCGACGAGGCGCCGGTCAAGCCGAAGAAGGAAGAACCGGACGACACGCCGAAACTCAAGAAAGCTGCCAGCAAGAAGCCCGTCGCGAAAAAGGCGATCGCGCAAAAGGCGGAGCCCAAGGGCAAAGATGGCGGCAAGCGCAGCTTGGTGCCGCAACTGCCCCGCAAAGGGTAATGGCCTGAAAACTAAAAAAGCCCCGGAAACGGGACTCTTTTATTGGATAAAGAGGTAGTGGACGCTGGAGGCGTTGTGCGCGACGCCCGGCTTCAGCTCCCCAGCTCTGTTCGTATCTTGTCAGCGTTCTCAGTCAGCACTTCCGGTTTCTCCATCTGCCCGCTATGCGGCTTCAAAGGGATTCCCTGGAAGCGCGGAATGACATGGACATGGAGGTGGTAGACGGTCTGGCCCGAAGCAGGCTCGTTGAACTGCAGGATGGTGACACCATCGGCGCCGAAGGCCTTCTTCACCGCCAACGCCACCTTCTGCACGACGGCGAAGAGCGGGCCGAATACTGCCGGGTCCGCGTCAAGCAGGTTGCGCGACTGCGCCTTCGGCACAACCAGCGTATGACCCGGCCCTTGCGGCATTACATCCATGAAGGCAACGATCGCGTCATCTTCATAGACGCGATGCGACGGTATTTCACCGCGCAGGATTTTCGCGAAGATATTGTTGCTGTCGTAGGTGGGGTCAGCCATGGCGTGCGCTCCGGATTGTGCCTTGCTCTACCGCATCAAACCCGAAAATCGGAATCGATTTTCGGAAAGTACGATGCGGCGATTCAAAGTGTTAGAGCATGCTGTGCGTCCAATTGGACGCGTTGCCCTAACCGTCCGCCAGATCCTTGCGGAACGGCGTGTGCTCTTCAAGATAGTCGCCCATCCGCTCCACTTCGCGCCGCTCGCGCCTGAGATAGTCGGCGACCGCGTTGCGCAAGCCGGGATGCGCGATGTAATGCGCCGAATGCATGGTCACCGGCCTATAGCCGCGCGCCAGCTTGTGCTCGCCTTGCGCGCCGGCTTCGACCACTTTCAGCTTACGGTCGATCGCGAAGTCGATCGCCTGGTGATAGCAGACCTCGAAATGCAGGAACGGATGGTCTTCGATGCAGCCCCAGTTGCGGCCGTAGAGCGCATCGGAACCGATGAAATTGATAGCGCCGGCAATGTAGCGTCCATTGCGCTTGGCCATCACCAGCAGGATGTCGGCGGCCATGCGCTCGCCGATCATCGAGAAAAACTCGCGGTTGAGGTAGGGCCGCCCCCATTTCCTGCTGCCGGTATCCATGTAGAAGGCAAAGAAGTCGTCCCAGATCCTTTCGGTGAGATCCCTGCCGGTCAGCCAGTCGATCGAGATGCCGTGGGCGAGCGCCTCGCGCCGCTCCTTCTTCATGGCCTTGCGCTTGCGCGACGCCAGAGTGGCGAGAAAATCGTCGTAAGTCGAAAAACCTTCGTTGAAGAAGTGGAACTGCTGGTCGGTGCGGTGCAGGAAACCCGCCGCTTCCAGCGCCCCGACATCCTTCTGCTGCGCGAAGGTTACGTGCGCGGAAGAGACGCCGAGCTTGTCCGTCACCGCCTTCAGGCCTGCTGCCAAGCCGGCTTTCACGGCGCGACTGTCCTCGCCCTTGTTGACCAGCAGGCGAGGACCGGTGACCGGCGTGAACGGCACGGCACATTGCAGTTTTGGGTAGTAACGCCCGCCGACGCGCTCGAGCGCGTCGGACCAGCCGTGATCGAAAACATACTCGCCCTGGCTGTGCGACTTCAGGTAGCAGGGAACGGCACCGAGCAGTTTTCCCTGCGCTGTCTCCAGCCTGAGATGATGGCCCCGCCAGCCGGTGCGCTGCACGGCGCAGCCCGAATCTTCAAGTGCGCTCAGAAAAGCGAACGAAACCAGGGGGTTGTAGCCGTTTTCTGTATCGCCGCGTGCGGTACCGCCGAGGCCATCCCATTCCGCGCAGGTGAAGGCTCCGATGCCGGAGGCAACCCGGATCGCATACGCTCCATTCGCCGTTTGCCCGTCGCCTTCATCGCCTTGATCCATGAGGCTTATTTAAGCTCCGTGCCGGTCCATGCAAGCTCGGTTTCAAGCGACCTGCACAAGATCGGGTTCGAATCCTTCGAATGTCATTTGGTCGGCGTATCTAAAGGTCAGGTCGACCGCCGGTTGGTCGAGCACGGTCCAGGTGATGACCGGCATTTTGAGCCTTTCGCGCACGAAACTGACAAACCGGTTCGGCAGGTCGCCGGCGGCGTAGGAGGCGAAGGCGATGTCGTGCGCCAGCATCGCGAAATGCGCCTCGATCAGCTTGACGTCCTTGCCATAAGCGGTCAGCCCGCCCGGAATGCCGGGCGCGTGTTTCGGGAAATCGCGGATCAGCCAGTGGTCGAACGACATGATCGCCGCCTTGCCCTTGTAGCGCTTAAGCATCTCGCCGACGCTTTCCACCAGACCTTCGTCCCGGCCGGGGACCCCTTTCAACTCGACGACCATCGGCACACGACCATCGACCAGGTCGAGTGCCTGCTGCAAAGTCGGCAGATGGTCTGATGTGCCGCCAACCCTGAGCGCCGTCATCTCCGCTGCCGTTCGCTGCCAGACGAAGCCGTCCTGGCCGGTCAGCCGCTTCAGATCGCTGTCGTGAATGACGACCGGGATGCGGTCAGACGACAGATGCACATCGCATTCGATCGCATAGCCGCGTTCGGCTGCCGCGGCAAAGGCGGAAAGCGTGTTCTCCCACCGCGTCTTGTTCATGTCGTGGAGGCCGCGATGGGCAACGGGTCGGGCGGTCAGCCAGGAAAGATCGGTCATGACTGGCTCATTCGACTTCGAAGATGGCTTCGATTTCCACTGCGGCATTAAGCGGCAGTGAGGCGGCGCCGACGGCGGAGCGGGCATGTTTGCCGTGATCGCCGAGCACTGCAACCAGAAAATCCGAGGCGCCGTTGGCAACCAGGTGCTGTTCGACAAAATCCGGTGCCGAGGCGACGAAGACGGTGATCTTCACCAGGCGGCGGATTTTCTCAAGATCGCCAAGGGCTGCCTTGGCCTGCGCCAATATGTTGATTGCGCAGTATTTTGCCGCTTCCTTGCCGCTTCCGGTGTCGACATCGCGGCCGAGCAGTCCGCTCGCCTGCAGCTTGCCCTCGCTGAGCGGCAGTTGTCCGGCGGTGAACAGCAGATTGCCTGACCTGGAATAGGGCACGTAATTGGCGGCGGGCGCGGCTGCGACCGGAAGCGTCACGCCGAGATCGCTTAGCCGCTTTTCGATTGTTTCGCTCATGGTATTTCCCTATTGCTTGATGACGCCGGGCAGGCCGGGCCGAAATTGCTATTTTTGCCTCGCTTCCGCCACGACTTTTTTTAAGCTGGACCCTCTTTCCTGCGGCCTGCCATCAGGCGCGATGATCGGAGCCCCTCATGCGCGCAACACGCCTCGCATTCCACGCTGTCCTGCTGCCAGCGGTGTTCTCGATGGCGCCGGCTTTTGCCGTACCGGCGCTGCAAGCGCATCGCGCGGTTTACGATCTGAGCCTGGACAAAGCCTCCGATCGCTCCGGCATTACCGGCATTTCCGGCCGCATGGTCTATGAGTTCAACGGCTCACCTTGCGAAGGCTACACGGTGAAGTTCCGCTTCGTCACCCAGATTGCCACTAACGACAATGCAACAAAGCTGACCGACCAGCAGACGACCACTTTCGAGGACGCCGAGGGCAAGACGTTCTCGTTCGTGACAAAATCCTTCGTCGACCAGAACCTCGACAAGGAGGTCAAGGGCACCGCGACGAAGGAGACGAAGGGCCTCAAGGTCGACATCGACAAGCCGGAGAAGAGCAGCCTCGAACTCGCTGCCACCCAGTTTCCGACCCAGCATCTGGCCGAACTGATCGACAAGGCCGAAAAGGGCGAAAATTTCTACGAAACCAACCTGTTCGACGGCTCGGAAGATGCCGACAAAGTGATGACCACCACCGTCGTAGTCGGCAAGAAAGCCGATGCCGACAAAGCTGATCCGGAAGCGCCGGCATTGGCGAAACTCGCCACCGACAAATACTGGCCAGTCGACATTGCCTATTTCGACGGCACCGACAAGTCAGGCGAGGAGGTGCCGGAGTACCGGATCAGCTTCAAGCTGCATGACAACGGCATCACGCGCGACCTCGTCATGGACTATGGCGAGTTCTCGATGACCGGCAAGCTGGTCAATCTGTCGTTGTTCGATCAGTCGAAAGCCTGTCCGCCGAAATAGGCTTCAGGTTAACCACGCCCGCAAGGCGGCGCCTACAGCGCCGCGCGTTCTTGGCCGCGCAAAGGACGCTGTAGCACTTTGATTTTGCGCATGATCCTTTCCGAACATCGATTCCGATTTTTGGGGTCATGCGCCATGACTTGAACACGCCGCAATTGCATCTCAACTTCTATGCCGATGGGTCGATCGGGGGGGTGGGTTGAGCAGAATCGATGTGTTCGTGGCGCCGAGGCCCAATCCGGCGCTGATCAGGATCATGACTGTAGTCAACCGGGTTGTCATGCTGCATGGCATTCCCGGGTTTCGCGACCTGTTGCCGTTCAACCGCCTGGCCGGATTGCGCGGCGTCGCCAATATCCGTCATATCGACTTTCCCGACGACGACCGGCAGCGGCTGAAGGCCTGTTGCGGCGCCGGCAAGGCGACGTTCATCACGCCCAACCATCCGGAATTCTTTACCGACTGGATGATCGACAAGGAGATCGTCTCGCAGGTCAGTCCGCTCGCGGCATCCTGGGCCACGCATGGCGTCGTCAACGGCCTCGGCCGGATCATGCAGAAATTCTGGCTGGCCAACAATCTGATCGCCCAGATTCCCGGCAACAGTGGGGCCGCCAAGGAACACTCGATCGCCTGGGCGCTGAAAGGGCATGGTGTTCTCTTGCATCCCGAAGGCGGCGTCGGCTGGCATGCAAATGTCGTCGGTTCGCTCCTTCCGGGGGCGGTCGAGATGGGGTTCGAAGCGCTTAAGCGCGGTCGAGCCACGGATCAGGATTGTAGGATTTGGATCGCGCCGGTTGTCTGGAAGCTCGCCTTCACCAAAAATGTCGAGCCGGCGCTGGCGCAGGAATGCGCGTATGTCGAGAAGAGCCTGAAGATCGAACGCCGTGCCGCCGATACGCTGCCGGAGCGCGTCCACCATGTCTATGCGACGTTGCTGTCGCGCGATGAGATTGCCTGTGGCATGGCGCCCGACGAACGGGCTTCGTATGCAGCGCGTCAGACGCAACTGCTGCTCGAATTGAGCCGGCGCCTGGGAGAGGGCATTTCATTCGATCCCGGCGCCAACGAGATCGCCGAGCTTTTGCGCCGGTCGCGCCGCTGGCTGCGGGAAAACACCGGCGACGCTGAGAGACAAAAACAGGTCCGCACGCTGGCGGACACGATCCAGCGTCTCCAGCGCGTCGGACCGTGGGCCTCAGTTAACTCGCGCATCACGCAAGAGGGGATCGCCGAGCATCTGAAGCGCGTCCGCAACGACTATTGCAAGGGCACGCTGCGCGACACGATCAACCGCTTCGTGCCGCAGCCGGCCGGGCCGCGCTGCGCGCATATCCGGGTGCCGGAACCGTTGGGATTGCATGCCTTTCGGGGCTCGATCGACGATGCGCTCGCCGAACTTCACAGCCGTATGCAGGCGGCTGTCACCACGTCAGTAGCCGAACTCGAAGCCGCCGGCGGCTTCATTTTCTATCCGAATCCCTTCTATCATCGCTAACGTTTGGATCTTGGCCCCAGGTGAACTGCGGCTCCGCTGGTCGGCGCAAGATGAAGGAGTGCGGCAAACCTCATGGCGGTGTATGTCGACGCGGCGATCTGGAAATGGGTCGGCCACCGCTGGTGTCATCTGCTGGCCGACGACACCGACGAGCTGCATCGTTTTGCAGCACAGCTCGGCGTCAAGCGCTCGTCCTATCAGGGGCCGCCGAAGACATCGGCGCCGCATTATGACATAACCGGCTTCGAGCGCGACCGGGCGGTGCGGCTAGGCGCCATCGAATGCAGCCGCGAAGAGATCGTTGCTGTTTTCCGGCGTGTCCGCGTGCCGAAGGGGAAGATACGCCCATAGCCCGGGTGCGCTGATCGCCGCATGCTGAGCCGCAAGACACCGCAGCGCTTGCGTTTGTCGCGCATCCCCTCTATATGCGCGCTCATTCCACACACGGACTTTGGTGTCTGCCCGGGAGAAATCCGGCTGAAACCTCCGGTGGCGTTCGAGGACAAAGTCCAGAAATGCCTGTGTCCGTGGAGGCTAACCGGAAAGGATACTCAAGAATGGCTCTGCCTGATTTCAGCATGCGCCAGCTTTTGGAAGCTGGCATTCACTTCGGCCACCAGACTCACCGCTGGAACCCGAAGATGGCGCCCTATATCTATGGCGCCCGCAACAACATCCACATCATCGACCTCTCGCAGACGGTGCCGCTGCTGCACCAGGCGCTCAAGCAAGTTTCCGACACCGTCGCCAAGGGTGGCCGCGTGCTGTTCGTCGGCACCAAGCGCCAGGCGTCCGACATCGTCGCCGACGCCGCGCAGCGCTCGGCCCAGTACTATGTCAACTCCCGCTGGCTCGGCGGCATGATGACCAACTGGAAGACGATCTCGAATTCCATCCAGCGCCTGCGCAAGCTCGACGAGATGCTGGCTGGCGAGGCCCAGGGGCTCACCAAGAAGGAGCGCCTCAACCTCGATCGCGAGCGCGAGAAGCTCGACAAGGCGCTGGGCGGCATCAAGGACATGGGCTCGACGCCCGACCTGATGTTCGTGATCGACACCAACAAGGAAGCGATCGCCATCCTCGAGGCCAAGCGCCTCGGCATCCCGGTCGTCGCCATCATCGATTCCAACTGCGACCCGGACAAGATCGATTTCCCGATCCCCGGCAATGATGACGCGGCCCGCGCCATCCAGCTCTATTGCGATCTGATCGCCAAGGCTGCAATCGACGGCATTGCTCGCCAGCAGGGCGCGCTTGGCGTCGACGTTGGCGCTTTGGCCGAGGCCCCGATCGAGCCGGCACTCGAGCCGACGCCGACCGCCGAGACACCGGCTGCCCGGACACCGGAAGCATAACAGGGAAGGCCGGCTTCGGCCTTCATCTTTTTCATATTCTGGCGCGCTAGGCGCTGGCGCCAGGCGCATCATCGAGGACCGGTGGTGCGTCGGTGCATTTTAAACAAAGAGGCGACAATGAGTATTTCGGCTGCACAGGTCAAAGAACTCCGCGACTTGACCGGCGCGGGCATGATGGACTGCAAGGCGGCGTTGAACGAGACCAACGGCAACATGGAAGAGGCCGTCGACTGGCTTCGCAAGAAGGGCATTTCCAAGGCCGACAAGAAGGCCGGCCGTACCGCGGCCGAAGGCCTGATCGGCGTGGATTCCGGTATCCGCGAGGCGGCGGTCGTCGAGGTCAATTCTGAGACCGACTTCGTTGCCCGCAACGCCGCCTTCCAGGAGATCGTCGCCAAGGTCGCCAAGGTCGCGCTCGCCTATGGCGGCAAAACCGAGGCCGTCGCAGCCGCCCCCTATCCGGGTTCCGACAAGTCGGTTGCCGACACCATCAAGGACGCTGTCGGCACAATCGGTGAGAATCTTGGCTTCCGCCGTTCGGCCAAGCTCACGGTCGAGCACGGCGCTGTCGCGACCTACGTCCACAATGCGGTTGCCGACGGCCTTGGCAAGCTCGGCGTGCTGGTCGCCATCGAGACGACAGGCAACGCGCAGGCCGCCAACGCCTTTGCCCGTCAGGTCGCCATGCATGTCGCCGCCACCAACCCGATGGCGCTGACGACGGAGCAGCTCGATCCGGCCGCGGTTGAGCGCGAGAAGGCGATCTTCGCCGACCAGGCGCGCCAGTCCGGCAAGCCGGAGGCGATCATCGAGAAGATGGTCGAGGGCCGTCTGCGCAAGTTCTACGAAGAGGTCGTGCTGCTCAAGCAGGCTTTCGTGCTCAATCCCGACATCACCGTCGAGAAGGCGCTGCAGGATGCCGAGAAGGACATCGGCGCACCGGCCAAGATCACTGCTTATCTGCGCTTCGCGCTCGGCGAGGGCATCGAGAAGGAAGAGACCGATTTTGCGGCGGAAGTCGCGGCGGCGGTCAAGAAGTAAACCGCACCCCATCTTTCTGAAATGACTTTATGGCCGGGTGTCCGCGAGGATGCCCGGCCGATTTCTTGCGCGGTGCGGCCGGCGACAGGCCGGTTGGCTATCTGCCGGATTTGCTCATGCCCGGATCTGCTCATGCAAGGTGCATTTGCCGGCGTAAGCTAAAGGCTGGAAGAGAGTTTTCCGGTTCGGGCGCCGCGTGACATCGCGGCGCCCTTCGTGTATCGGAACCCAATGTTTCGGGGCAGCGCCTGCGCGGCGGCAGCCCGCGGCGCGTCACACGCATGATAATGAGGACCAGATGACGGTGAAGCCCCTCTACCGACGTGTCTTGCTGAAAGCATCTGGCGAAGCGTTGATGGGCGAGCAGCATTTCGGCATCGACGTGTCGGTAGTCGATCGCATCGCCGCCGACATCGCCGAGGCCCGCGCCCTGGGCATCGAGGTCGGCATCGTCATCGGCGGCGGCAACATCTTTCGCGGCGTGGCGGTTGCGTCCAAGGGAGGTGACCGGGTCACAGGCGACCACATGGGCATGCTCGCCACCGTCATCAACTCGCTGGCGCTGCGCACTTCGCTGAACAAGATCGGCGTCGACGCGGTGGTGCTGTCGGCAATCGCCATGCCTGAGCTTTGCGAGAGCTTTTCGCAGCGTCAAGCGACCGCCTACATGAACCAGGGCAAGGTCGTCATTTTCGCCGGCGGCACCGGCAATCCTTTCTTCACCACCGATTCGGCCGCGGCGCTGCGCGCGGCAGAAATCGGCGCCGATGCGCTGTTCAAGGGTACCCAGGTCGACGGCGTTTATTCGGCAGATCCCAAGAAGGACCCGAATGCGACCCGCTTCGAGCGCATCAGCCATGGCGAAGTCATAAGACGCGGTCTTTCGATCATGGATACGGCCGCGATTGCACTTGCGCGCGAAAACAACATCCCGATAATCGTCTATTCGATCCACGAGAAGGGTGGTTTCGGTGATATTCTGAGGGGCGGCGGCCGTTGCACGGTCGTCACGGACGACTGATCGGGAGCCCGATCCCGAACCGAAGGTTTCCCGTAGGCGAAAAGCGGGAACCGGTTTTCGGATTGAGGCTTGAATACGGGATTACCCTGAAGTGAACCCGGCTAACGGGTCGAGGAGACGATGATGAGTGGCGAATACGATGATCTCAAACGGCGCATGGACGGGGCGATCGCTGCGTTCAAGCACGATCTGGCTTCGCTGCGGACCGGCCGCGCTTCGAGCAACCTGCTCGACGCGATCCAGGTGCAGGCCTACGGCACCACCATGCCGATCAACCAAGTGGCAAACGTGTCGGTGCCGGAGCCGCGCATGATTTCGGTTTCGGTCTGGGATAAGTCGATGGTCGGCGCGGTCGATCGCGCCATCCGTGAATCCAATCTCGGCTTCAATCCGATCGTCGATGGCACCAATCTCAGAATTCCGCTGCCCGAGCTCAACGAACAGCGCCGCAAGGAACTGGTCAAGATCTCGCACGGTTATGCAGAGAATGCCCGTATAGCCGTGCGCCACGTGCGCCGGGACGGCATGGAGTTTCTCAAAAAGGCGGAAAAGGACGGCGATATAAGCGAAGACGATCATCGCAAGCGGTCCGACCAGGTTCAGAAACTCACCGACGAGACGATCAGCACCATCGACCATCTGCTTTCCGATAAGGAAGCTGAAATCATGCAGGTTTAGGGTCTGGCCACTGCTGGCTCGAAAGCGAGAACATGACAAGCCCCGCGCATGTCGCGATCATCATGGACGGAAACGGACGCTGGGCCAAGGCGCGTGGCTTGCCACGGCTTGCTGGGCATCGTGCCGGCGTCGAGGCGCTGCGCAACACGGTGCGCGCCGCTCCTGGCCTTGGCATCTCGTTCCTGACCGTCTACGCCTTCTCGTCGGAAAACTGGTCGCGGCCGAAGTCCGAAGTCAGCGACCTGATGGGCCTGTTGAAAATCTTCATTCGCCGCGATCTCGCCGAACTGCACCAAAACGGCGTGCGGGTCAGGATCATCGGCGACAGGGCAGGGCTGCAGCCTGACATCAGGACCCTGCTTGAAGAGGCCGAAACCCTGACCGTCCACAACGACGCGCTGACCCTGGTCATCGCTTTCAACTATGGCGGACGCGACGAGATCGTGCGCACAGCGCGCAAGCTTGCCTCGGCGGTGGCGCGCGGCGAGCTCGACAGCGAGGCGATCACGGCCGAATCCTTTGCCGGCTCTCTCGATACCCAGGGTATTCCGGATCCGGAACTGGTCATCCGTACCAGCGGCGAGCTCAGGCTGTCGAATTTCCTTCTGTGGCAAGCGGCCTATAGCGAGCTTGTCTTCCTGCCTTGCTACTGGCCCGATTTCAGCCGCGAGCATTTGGCCGACGCATTGCGTGACTTTGCCAGTCGCGAGCGCCGTTTCGGCGGTCTGGGCGCTCAAGACGTCGCCGTGACGGCCAAGGGATGAGCAACCTCCAGCTTCGGGTTATTTCTGCCGTCGTGCTTGCGGTCGTCACACTCAGCCTGACCTGGCTGGGCGGACTGCCCTTCCGGTTGCTTTGCGCGGCCATGACGATTCTGATCTTCTACGAATGGTCACGAATGTGCCGCCCGGTTGCCGCCACGGGTCTTGGTTTTCTGCCGGAAGCGCTGCTTCTGGTTTTCGTCGGCGGTTTGGTCGCCGGCTTGCCTGCGTCATGGCTTCTGCTTCTTGTGGCAGTGATGGTCGTTGTCACCGTGGTCGTGGGTTCGATGCGCCAGACTTCGATGCGCCAGGCGGGACAGTGGGACGCGTCCGGCCTTGCCTATGCCGCCATTTTCGGACTGTCACTTGCTCTTTTGCGTGATGGCGATCATCCCGGCCTCGTCGCCATTCTCTTCCTGTTCGCGGTGGTTTGGGCGACCGACATATCAGCCTTTTTCGTCGGCCGCGCTGTCGGCGGTCCGAAGCTGGCGCCGTCGATCTCACCAGGCAAGACTCAGAGCGGGGCACTCGGCGGCGCCGTCGGCGGCGTGGTTGCCGGGCTGCTTCTGGCGGCCGCGGCCGGAGCCGGCAATCTCGCAGTGCTCAGCGTCGTCGCGCTTGTGCTTTCGCTCGTCTCCCAGGCCGGCGACCTTTTCGAATCATGGGTGAAGCGCCGCCACAACCGCAAGGATTCGGGCACGCTGATACCGGGCCATGGCGGCGTCATGGACCGGGTCGACGGGCTTGTCGCGGCGGCTTTCGCCCTGTACGTCATCGGCTGGATTTCGGCGACCGCCGACCATCCGGCACAGGGGCTGTTTCCAGCTTGACCAGCATTGATTCCCGGCCTGGTTTCTTGACCTGCGCCCGGATGCGCCATGGATTCGCCTGGATTGATGCCACAGTCGCGGTACGACCGTGCTGCGGACGAATTTGAGGACTTAAGTTGAACGAGATTCTTCACGCGGTTTTCAGCACGGAAGGCTTTGTCCTCGGCACGCTGGTGCCGTTCCTGTTCGTGCTGACCGTAGTCGTGTTCGTCCACGAGATGGGCCATTATCTCGTCGGCCGCTGGTGCGGCATCGGCGTGAAAGTCTTTTCGATCGGCTTCGGCCCGGAACTCTTCGGCTTCAATGACAGCCATGGCACGCGCTGGAAACTCTGCGCCATACCACTCGGCGGCTACGTCAAATTCGTCGGCGACATGAACGCCACATCGAGCCAGCCCAGCTCGGAGGAGATCGAAACGCTGACCGATGCCGAGCGCAAGATCGCGTTTCACACGCAGCCGGTCTGGAAGCGCGCCGCGACTGTGGTGGCCGGTCCGCTGTTCAATTTCCTGCTGACGATCGCCGTCTTCGCGGTGCTGTTTACCGCCTATGGCCGCCCTGTGATGGAGCCGATGGTGGCTGAAGTCACCGCCGACAGTCCGGCGGCGCAGGCCGGGATCCTGCCCGGGGACCGATTCGTCAGCGTCGACGGCAGCAAGGTCCAGACCTTCGCCGACGTCCAGCGCCGGGTCTCGGGCCGCGGCGGCGACGCCATCACCTTCGTCATGCTGCGCGACGGCAAGGAGATCACCGTTACGGCGACGCCGCGGTTAATGGAACAGGAAGACGCGCTGGGCAACAAGGTCAAGGTGGCCGTGATCGGCGTCGTCAACAACCAGGAATTCGGCCAACCGCGCCTGATCACCTACAGCCCGGCTGGCGCACTGGCTGCCGCGGTCGAGGAAACCGGCCACATCATCCAGGGTACCGGCCAGTTCCTGCAGCGTTTCGTCGTCGGTCGCGAAGACAAATGCCAGCTGGGCGGTCCAATCAAGATCGCAAAGATGTCGGGGCAGGCGGCAAAACTGGGCTTCGACTGGCTTGTGCAACTTGTTGCGCTGTTGTCGGTCGGGATCGGTATTCTCAACCTTTTGCCGATTCCCCCCCTCGACGGCGGCCATCTCCTGTTCTACGGCGTGGAGGCCGTCATTCGGCGACCGGTGTCGGAACGGATGATGGAAATGGGTTACAGGGCCGGCCTGCTTCTCGTCTTGGGCTTCATGGGGTTCGTTTTCTGGAACGACCTGTTTGGATGCTGAAATCATGAAGAAATTTGGCTTCGGCACAGCCAATGTTGAGACGCCGTTTACCATGCATGGGGATATGCGTGACGCGAAAGCCACGCAACAGGGTTAAGTAATTACAAATTAACCAGGAGCCTTGCGTGTAGGGAAAATCCGGTTAATACGGTAGGGGAAATTACCGCACGTCCGGTTTTCTCGCCGTGGGGACTTCGAGAAAAGGTACAAAAGCCCGATGAAGGCAGCATCCAAGTTTCTGAGCGCCGCGTCCGCGGTGGCCCTGTCCGCCGCCCTGGTCGTACCAGGTGCGCTCGCAGTGCAGTTCGTTGCCACATCGGCGGCCGAGGCCGCTGTTGTTTCAAGAGTTGAAGTCAGCGGCAATCAGCGTGTCGACGCCGACACGATCCGCAACTACGTCACGATCAAGCCCGGCAAGCCATTTTCCAGTTCCGATATCGACGATGCGGTCAAGGCGCTGTTCGGCACCGGGCTGTTCTCGGACGTCCAGATCAACCAGGTCGGTTCGTCGCTGGTCATCAAGGTTTCCGAATATCAGGTCGTGAACCAGGTCCTGTTCCAGGGCAACAAGAAGCTCAAGGACAACGCCCTTGCGGCCGCGGTCCAGTTGAAGCCGCGTGGAACATTCTCGCAGCAGGCGCTCGATGCCGATGTCGAGGCGGTCAAGGCTGCCTACAGGCGTATCGGCCGCGACGACGCCGCCGTGACCACCCAGATCATGGACCTCGGCGACAACCGCGTGAACGTGGTCTTCAACATCAACGAAGGCGGCCGCACGCAGATCGCCGCGATCAATTTCGTCGGCAACAGTGCCTATTCGAGCCGTCGCCTGTCCGACGTCATCTCCACCAAGCGCTCGTCCATCCTTTCGTTCGTGCTGCGCGACGACGTCTATGACGAAGATAAGCTGCGCGCCGACGAGGAGCTGCTGCGCCGTTTTTATTACAATCACGGCTATGCTGACTTCCAGGTGATTTCCGCGGTCGGCGAACTCGACGAAACCACCAACAAGTACACGGTGACCATCACCGTGCAGGAGGGCGACCGCTACACCTTCGGCGACGTCAGCGTCGAGAGCACGATTCCCGAGGTCGACGCTGCATCGCTGCAGTCGTCGGTCGAAACCCACAAGGGCGACGTCTACAACGCTGAGAACGTCGAAGACACCATCATTGCGTTGACCGAGAGGGTCGCCGGTTCCGGCTATCCCTTCGCCCAGGTGACGCCGCGCGGCGACCGCAATTTCGAGAACCACACCATTTCAGTGGTCTATACGATCGACCAGGGCACCAAGGCCTATGTCGAGCGCATCGAGATTCGCGGCAACGACCGGACACGCGACTATGTCATTCGCCGCGAATTCGACGTGAGCGAGGGCGATGCCTTCAACCAGGTTCTCATCCAGCGCGCGAAGAAGCGGCTGGAAGCGCTCAATTATTTTGAAAAAGTCGAAGTTTCCACCGTTCCCGGCTCTGAGCCAGACCAGGTGGTGCTCGTGGTCGACGTGGTCGAAAAATCGACCGGCGAGTTCTCGATTGGCGCCGGCTATTCGACAGGCGGCGACACGTCAGGCCCGTCCGTCGAGGGATCGATCACCGAGCGCAACTTCCTCGGACGCGGCCAGTTCATCAAACTATCGGCGGGCGGCGGCAGGAATTCGCGCGACTACAGCTTCTCCTTCACCGAGCCCTATTTCCTCGGGCGGCGCATTGCCGCCGGTTTCGATGTCTTCAATCGGACCAGGGAGTACAACGACTATAAGAGCGAGACGCTAGGCGCGACAGTGCGCTTCGGCCTGCCGATCACTGACAACATCTCGACGCAGCTGGCGTACAATATCGCGCAGGAAAAGTACAAGCTCGACGATGACTGCGATCCACTGGCTGGCTGCGACATCTCTACGGCTATCTTAAACGGGATTGCGGAAAGCCCGTGGCTCAAGTCGTCGGTTAGTCTCGGCCTGGTCTACAACACCATCGACGACATGAAGAACCCACATGAAGGCATCTTCGCCAACGTCACCACGGAATTCGCCGGCCTCGGCGGCGACGCCAAATTCGTCAAGGTGACCGCGCGTGGCAGCGTTTACCAGACATTGTCTGAGCAGCTTGATCTGGTTGGTTTGATTTCGGGCGGAGCCGGCCATATCCAGGGCTACGGCAACGACGACCTGCGCATCTTCGATCATTTCCAGAGCAGCGACCGCATGATCCGTGGCTTCGCCTATGGCGGCATTGGCCCGGTCGACAATGAAGACGCCGACGACCATCTCGGTGGCACCACCTATTTCAATGCCTCTGCGGAAGCCCAGTTCCCAATGCCGGTCATTCCGGAAAGCTTCGGCCTGCGCGGCGCGGTGTTCGCCGATGCGGCGACGCTCTATGGCAGCAAGATCGATCCTACACTGGTCGATCAGTCGACGGTCGACATGCAGTGGCGCGCATCTGTCGGCGTCGGTCTTATGTGGGCGTCGCCCTTTGGCCCGATCCGCATCGACTATGCGATTCCGGTCCTCAAGGAGGACACCGACGACGTGCAGGAATTCAACTTCGGTATATCGACCCGCTTCTGATCGGCGGGCAACGATGCTTCCGGGCGTTGGCGTCCGGAAGAGAGTGATCCGACACTACAGCGCCGCGCGTCCTCTTGGACGCGCAAAGGACGCTGTAGAACTTTGATTTTGCGCATGATCCTTTCCGAAAATCGATTCCGATTTTCGGGGTCATGCGCTAGCTGGATATAGCTTCTGGAATGACCGATCCGGTGTTCTTCGCGCCATCACGCCGGTATACGGCTGGCGAAGTCGCGAATCTGACCGGCTCGGTGCTTGTTGATTCCGACCTCTCCGATATATCGATCGAAGCCTTGGCGCCGGCAAGCGAAGGCGGCGAGCACGCCCTTGTCTTCGTCGATGGCAGGCGCAACTTCGCGCTGATGCAATCGCTGCGGGCAGCGGCGGTTCTCTGTCCCGCCGAATTTGCCGGCAAAGCGCCGGCGGGCATCGCGGTTTTGGTCCATCCACGCCCGCAACAGGCTTTCGCGATGGTCGGACGCCTTCTTTTTCCGGCGGCTGCGACACCGGCGCCGATGACCGGCGAAACCGGTATCTCGCCGCATGCCCATGTCGATTCATCGGCGCATGTCGAGGCCGGCGCGATCGTCGAGGCCGGCGCGATCATCGGCCCCCGCGCATCTATCGGCAGCGGAACCGTCATCGCTCCTCATGCCGTCATCGGTCCCTCCTGCCAGTTCGGCCGCGACGGCTATGTCGGTCCAGGCGCCAGCATCCAGTACGCGCTTATCGGCAACCGCGTCATCATTCATGGCGGCGCCCGCATCGGCCAGGACGGTTTTGGCTTCGTGGCCGGCGCCAAGGGCCCGGAGCGCGTCCCGCAAATCGGCCGGGTCGTTATCCAGGACGACGTCGAGATCGGCTCGAACACCACGGTCGATCGTGGCGCCATGTCCGACACGATCATCGGTCAAGGCACCAAGATCGACAATCTGGTGCAGATCGCTCATAACGTCCGTATCGGCCGCAACTGCATAATCGCCGGCCTTTCGGGTATTTCCGGTTCCGTAACGGTGGGCGACAACGTCACCATGGGTGGCGGTGTCGGCCTTGCAGATCACCTGACCATAGGGACAGGAGCCAAGCTTGCTGCAAGAAGCGGGTTCATGAGCAACGTCCCTGCGGGCGAGATTTGGGGTGGGTACCCAGCGCAGCCCATGGCGGAAGCCATGCGGGAGATCGCGGCTCTGCGAAGACTGGCCAGGGCGCGCAAATCAGGCGACGGAGGGAAGAACTGAGATGGTGGCGGCGACGACGCTCGAGGCGGTCGACATATTGGGGCTGATGAAGCTCCTGCCGCATCGCTATCCGTTCCTGATGATCGACCGCATCATCGACATCGATGGCGACGAGTCCGCTATAGGCATCAAGAACGTGACCATAAACGAGCCGCATTTCCAGGGTCATTTCCCGGATCAGCCGGTCATGCCCGGCGTGCTGATCGTCGAGGCAATGGCGCAGACGGCCGGCGCCATCTGCATCCGCAGCCTTGGCACCGAAAAACCGTCGCTGGTCTATTTCCTGACCATCGACAATGCCAAATTCCGTAAACCGGTCGTTCCCGGCGACCAGTTGAAGATCCATGTGAAGAAAATCAAGAAACGCGGCAACCTTCTCAAATTCGCCTGCGAGGCTCTGGTCGACGGCGTCAAGGCCGCGGAAGCCGAGATCTCCGCGATGATGGTTACGAGCGACTGACGATCGAATGCTTATGAAAATCCAGACAGTCATCCATCCATCGTCGGTCATCGAGGCCGGCGCAAAAATCGGCGAAGGCGTCCGCATCGGGCCGTTCTGCCACATCAGCGCCGACGCGATGATCGGCGACCGCGTCGAACTGGTCAGCCACGTCTCGGTGATGGGCGCGACCATCATCGGTGCGTCGACCAAAGTGTATCCGATGGCGACACTGGGCGCGCCGCCGCAGAACACCAAGCACAAAGGCGGCCGCACCACGCTGGTCATCGGCGAGAACTGCACGATCCGCGAAGGCGTGACCATGCACCTCGGCACCGATTCCAGCCGCGGCGAGACGACGATTGGCGACAACGGCAACTTCCTTGCCTACGCCCACATCGCCCATGACTGCTTCGTCGGCAAGAATGCCACCTTCGCCAATCAGGCGACGCTGGGCGGCCATTGCGAGATCGGCGACAACGTCTATATCGGTGGCCTCACCGCCGTTCATCAGTTTGTCCGCGTCGGCGACAACGCCTTTCTCGGCGGTTGCTCGGCAATCGTCGGGGATGTCATTCCCTACGCCATCGCCGTCGGCAATCGCGCCAGCCTTCGCGGACTCAACATCATCGGCCTGAAGCGCGCGGGCCTGCCGCGCTCCGAGATCCATACGCTGCGCAAGGCCTACAGGACGATCTTCGATCGCTCCCGAACCGTCGGCGAGAACCTCGAGTCCGCCAAGGCGGAATTCGCCTCGTCACCGACCGCCATGAAAATCATCGATTTCATCGCCAGTCGCGGCAAGCGGCACTATGCCGTCCCGTCGCTCAAGGCTGGCGACGGCGACGATGCAGATGACGAAGAGTGAGGCCACCCGGACGGGCCTTGATCTCGCGCCAGACGCCAAGGTCGGCATCATTGCCGGCGGCGGCAGTCTGCCGGTCGAAGTCGCCAGGGCGCTTGGTGGGCAAGGTAAGTCTCCCTTCGTGGTAATCGTGGCGGGCGAGGTCGACCGCATATCCGATTTCGACGCCTACGAGCAGGCAACGTTGAGGCTGGAGGATGTCGGCTCACTGCTGCCGACGCTCAAAAATCATCATGTTACCCATTTGGTGACAGCGGGCCATATCACACGCCGTCCCCGGCTGAGCGCCATGCGCCTCAATCTCGGCCTGCTCGCCTGGGTGCCCAGCCTTCTTGTCGGTGTAACCCAAGGCGACGACACCGTGCTGAAACTGTTCGTGCGGAGGATCGAGCGCAGCGGCATCAACGTTGTCGGCGCCCATGAGATCGTGCCGGAATTGGTCGCTGCCGAAGGCGCGCTGACCAAGGCTATGCCGCGGAAATCCGATTGGCGCGACATCGAAGCGGCGCATACGGCGGCAAAGGCCATCGGCGCGCTGGATATCGGCCAGGCGGCTGTTGCGATCGGCGGCCGCGCCATCGCGCTGGAGGGCGTCGAGGGCACTGACGGATTGCTCGATCGAACAAGGCAGTTGCGCGACCATGGCAGGCTGGCCGGCAGAACGCGCGGCGTCCTGGTCAAATGCGCCAAGCCCGGCCAGGAGTTGCGCGCCGACCTGCCCTCCATCGGCCCGCAGACGGTCGAGGCGGCGCATGCCGCCGGACTTGCCGGCATTGCCATCGAAGCCGGCCGCTCGCTGGTTCTGGAAGGCCCTACCGTCGTTGCCCGCGCCAATGCGCTCGGCCTATTCGTGATCGGCCTGCCTGCTGCGGAGCCGATGCATGGCGACTAAGAAACCGCTGAAGATCGCCATCGTCGCCGGCGAGGAATCCGGCGAACTGCTTGGCGCCGACATCGTAGCGTCGCTCAAGCGCGCGACTGGCCGCGAGGTCCGGCTCGTCGGCATCGGCGGCCGGCATTTGCAGGCGCTCGGCCTCACGCCGCTCTTCGACGGCGGCGAGATCGCGCTGATGGGCCTGAGCGCCATCCTGCGCGACCTGCCGCGCCTGATGCGACGGATCAGCCAGACGGCCGACGCGGTCGCCGGTGAAAAGCCCGACTGCCTCATCACCATCGACAGCCCGGATTTTTCGCTGCGCGTGGCGAAGAAGGTGCGTGCCGCCGATCCGGCAATCCCGATCATCCACTATGTCTGCCCGAGCGTCTGGGCGTGGCGGCCGGGCAGGGCGGAAGCGATGAAACCGTATGTCGATCATATCCTCTGCATCCTGCCTTTCGAGGTGAAGGAGCTCGCCCGCCTCGGCGGTCCGCCCGGCACTTATGTCGGCCATCGCCTTATGCACGATCCGGGCGTGCTCGGCGCTGCCAAGGCGCAAAGCCTGCCGCGCGACCTGTCCGAGGATCGTGTGAAGACACTGCTTGTGCTGCCCGGCTCGCGTCGCGGTGAGGTGCGACGGCTGGTTGGCCCGTTCGGCAAGACGATCTCGATCCTACGCGCACGCGGACACCGCTTGCGCCTGCTGTTGCCGACGGTGCCGCATGTCGCCGACCTAGTCAGGGCTTCGGTGGCAAGCTGGGACGAGAAGCCGGAGATCATCCTTGATACCGAACGCAAATGGCAGGCCTTCGGCAAGGCCGATGCAGCGCTGATCGCATCGGGAACGGTGTCGCTGGAACTGGCGCTGTCGGGCGTGCCGATGATCTCCTGCTACCGGCTCGATCCGGTCATGCGGATTGCCCAGCGCCTGATCACCGTATGGAGCGCCGCCTTGCCCAATCTCATCGCCGATCGCCCGATCGTGCCGGAAAGCTACAACGAATATGTGCGGCCGCACTATCTGGCGCGGCAGTTGGAGGCGCTTTTTTCCGACACCCCCTATCGCGCATGGCAGAAGGAGGGTTTTGCCGAGGTGGCCAGACGCATGGCCGTTGATGAACCTTCCGGCGATATCGCCGCGGGGGTCGTGATGAAATACATCAAAGGGTGAGTAGTGAGTAGTGAAGATAGCAGAGCACAGCTCGGCGTCTAGAATTCCTATTTACTACTCACTACTCACTTCTTCTATTCACCGTTTAGCAATCGGCACGTAGTCGCGTTCCGGCGCACCTGTATAGAGCTGGCGCGGGCGACCGATCTTCTGGTGCGGATCCTCGATCATCTCTTTCCACTGCGCGATCCAGCCGACGGTACGGGCGACCGCGAACAGCACGGTGAACATGGTGGTGGGGAAGCCCAGCGCCTTCAGCGTGATGCCGGAATAGAAATCGACGTTCGGATAAAGCTTCTTCTCGATGAAATAGGAGTCGGTCAGCGCGATCTTTTCCAGTTCCATGGCGATGTCGAGCAGCGGATCATCCTTGATGCCAAGTTCGCCCAAAACCTCATGTGCGGTCTTCTGCATGATCTTGGCGCGCGGATCGTAGTTCTTGTAGACGCGGTGGCCAAAGCCCATCAACCGGAACGGATCGTTCTTGTCCTTGGCGCGGGCGATGAATTCCGGGATGTGGTCGACATGGCCGATCTCGCCCAGCATGTTCAAGGCCGCTTCGTTGGCGCCGCCATGAGCCGGTCCCCACAGGCAGGCGATGCCGGCGGCGATGCAGGCAAACGGGTTGGCGCCCGACGAGCCGGCGAGGCGAACGGTCGAGGTCGAGGCGTTCTGCTCGTGATCGGCATGCAGGATGAAGATGCGCTCCATCGCACGCGCCAGCACCGGATTGATCTTGTATTCCTCACACGGCACGGCAAAGCACATATGCAGGAAGTTGGCCGCGAAATTCAGCTCGTTCTTCGGGTAAATGAAGGGTTGGCCGATGTGGTACTTATAAGCCATCGCCGCGATCGTCGGCATCTTGGCGATCAGCCGCATCGACGCGACCATGCGCTGGTAGGGGTCCGAGATGTCGGTGGAATCGTGATAGAAGGCTGACAGCGCGCCGACCACGCCGCACATCACCGCCATCGGGTGCGCGTCGCGGCGAAAGCCGGTGAAGAAGCGCGACATCTGCTCGTGCACCATGGTGTGGCGCGTCACCCGGTAATCGAAATCGTCCTTCTGCGCCTTGGTCGGCAATTCGCCGTAGAGCAAGAGGTAGCAGACTTCGAGGAAGTCGCCATGCTCGGCCAACTGGTCGATCGGATAGCCGCGATGCAAAAGGATGCCGGCATCGCCATCAATGAAGGTGATTTCCGACTCGCAGCTTGCCGTCGAAGTGAAGCCGGGATCATAAGTGAACGCCCCGGTGGTGCTGTAAAGCGAGCCGATATCGATGACGTCCGGTCCGACCGAGCCGCTTCGCACCTTGAGCTCGTGAGTTTTGCCGCCGAATTCAAGCTTCGCAGTCGACGCGTGGGTTTTGCCGCCAAATTCCATTTTTGTCGCAGCTTCGGACATTGCAAACTCCTTTAGGTTTTTCTCATGCCGGCAAAGGCGAAATATCTGCAACGCAACACTTCGAAAGCACCGGAGTTCGCGCGTTTGCGCCCGCAATTGGATTTGCGTGCCAAATTGGGCCAAGGCCTAATGTTGCACTGCGAAACCCACCTTTCAATGCCAATCTTCTTGGGCCAGTTTTGCTAATCGATTTGATCCGCGACGCGCGCCAGGCTTTCCTCGCGGCCAAGCACGGCAAGCACGTCGAACACGCCCGGCGAGGTGCTTTTGCCGGTGAGCGCGGCGCGCAAGGGTTGGGCCACAGCGCCGAGCTTATGGCCGCCGGCCACCGCATATCCCCGGATCGCAGCCTCCGCTGCTTCGGCCGTCCAGTCGCCTGAAATCGCCTTCAGCGCCGCATGAGCACCCCGCAGGATCTCGCGCGCATCACCGCCGAGCAGCGCCGCCGCCTTCTCGTCGATCCGCAGCGGTCGCTCGACAAACAGGAAGGCGGCACCGTCGGCCAGCTCGACCAGTGTCTTGGCCCGCTCCTTTAAGCCGGGCAGGGCGGCGAGCAACTGCGCCTTGCGCGTGTCGTCGAGGCGCGTTGCGATCGCCGGGCCGCCTTCCAGATAGGGCAAAGTGGCGATGAAGATATCGAGCAATTCGGCGTCGTTCATGCGGCGCATATGCACGCCGTTCAGCGCCTCGAGCTTGGCGAAGTCGAAGCGGGCGGCCCCCTTGTTGACGTCGCCGATGTCGAACCAGGCAATCATGTCGGCGATCGACATGACCTCGTCGTCGCCGTGGCTCCAGCCAAGCCGCGCCAGGTAGTTGAGCAGTGCCTCAGGCAGGTAGCCCATGGCACGATAGGCTTCGACGCCTAGCGCACCGTGCCGCTTCGACAGCTTGGCACCGTCGGCGCCATGGATCAGCGGGATATGCGACATCGACGGCACGTCCCAGTCCATGGCTCGATAGATCACCATCTGGCGGGCGGCATTGGTCAGATGGTCGTCGCCGCGGATGATGTGGGTGATGCCCATGTCATGGTCGTCGACGACGACGGCATGCATATAGGTCGGATTGCCGTCCGAGCGCAGGATGATGAAATCGTCGAGATCCTTGTTGGGGAAGCGGACTTCGCCCTGCACGCGGTCATGCACCACCGTCTCGCCGCCGGCCGGCGCCTTGATGCGGATCGCGCCCTTGGCGCCGGCCGGCGCCTCCGACGGGTCGCGGTCGCGCCAGCGGCCGTCATACCGAGGAGGCAGCCCCTTGGCACGCGCGCTCTCGCGCATCGCCTCCAACTCGGCCGGCGTCGCATAGCAGTAATAGGCTTTGCCGAGCCGCACCAGCTCCTCGGCGACCGCGCGGTGGCGCGGCGCGCGCTCGAGCTGCGATACCGGCTCGCCGTCCCAGGTGAGGCCGAGCCAGGCGAGCCCATCGAGAATGGCAGCGGTTGCCGCATCGGTCGAACGCTCGCGATCGGTGTCCTCGATCCGCAGCAGCATCTTGCCGCCAGTGTGTTTCGCATACAGCCAGTTGAACAGCGCCGTGCGCGCCCCGCCAATATGCAGGAAGCCGGTGGGAGAGGGGGCAAAACGGGTGACGACCTTGTCGGACATAGAACTCTCAGGCAAGCGCAGGAACGGATGTGGTTGCGCGGACTTTCGCGCGTCGCGCGTTCATGTAGCATAGGAGGTCAAGGGTGCAAGGGGCAGACCCGATGGCTGGACCAGGCCGGGGCGTGGACGAGAGCGAGGGCGCGATCACAAGCGTCAGCGAACGATCGCTGTTTGCCGACGTTCCTCACGCCGAGCCGCTAGCCGCTTTGCTGCCTGCATCGCACCCGGCCACCCAGTCTCTTTCGCCGGACCGCTCCGCGCCAATACCGGCTCCACAACCGGGGCCCGTCATTCGTTTCCGCCGACAGCTTAGCCATCTTTCACCATCCGGTATCCGCAACAGCATGGCCTCGGCAGCCGGCCTGGAACTCGACCGCGGCGTCGCCTTCCTGCTGGTGCCGGTTTTTCTGGCGTGCGGGGTGATCGTCTATTTTTCGCTTACCGTCGAACCGGACTTTCCGCAGCCCATTGCCGTCGTGGTCCTCACGGCGTTGTGTGCGGCTGTCACGCGCTCATGGCGCAAGACGCATCTGTGCTTCATGGCAGCGTTGCTGTGCGCACTCGGTGTTCTCGCCGCCAAGGTTGAAACCTGGCGCGCGGGAACGCAGATGCTCGGTTCGGAAATCCAGACCCAGCTCACCGGCCGTGTCGTTAGGCTCGATCAGATGGCGAACGGCCGGATCAGGCTGACCATCGACGTGATGTCGACCGCCCGGCCGACACTGCGTTATGCACCGGGACGTGTCAGGGTTTCGGCACGCAAAATTCCCGCTGAGATGACTGCAGGCTCGGTGGCAACCGGTTATGTGCGGCTTTTGCCTCCGACTGGCCCGGTTAGGCCGGACAGTTATGACTTCTCCTTTGACAGCTATTTCGCCGGTATCGGTGCCAGTGGCTTTTTCCTCAGCAATCCGAAGATCGTCGTTTCCGAGGATGCGCCGTTCGCCGCGCGCCTTTCTTCCTCGATCGAAAAGGCGCGCGAAAACATTGCCGACCATATCAGGGACAGCATTGGTGGCGCCGAGGGGGAGATTGCCGCCGCACTGATCATCGGTGTGCGTGCCGGCATTCCCGAAGAGATAAACGAATCGATGCGGCGCACCGGCATCTACCACATCATCTCGATTTCCGGCCTGCACATGGCGCTTGTCGCCGGCACGATCATGGGATTGCTGCGCGGCGCCTTTGCGCTGTTTCCCGATTTTTCGTCACGCCGGCCGGTCAAGAAATATGCGGCTGCTGCCGCACTCCTTTCCATCGCTGCGTATCTCATTTTTTCCGGTATCGTGGTCGCGGCTGAACGCAGCTTCATCATGCTGGCGGTAATGCTTGTCGCCGTGCTGTTCGACCGAGCGGCACTTACCATGCGCAATCTGACGATTTCTGCCATCGCCGTCATCGTCGTGTCGCCGCACGAGGTGGTCGGCCCAAGCTTCCAGATGTCCTTCGCCGCGACTGCTGCTCTCGTGGGCGCCTATGCCGGATGGTCCGACTATCGTGCCGACAGGGCCACGGCGCCGCCACAGCGACGGTCGCCGGTCGCTTTCGTCACGCGAAAACTCGCCGCTGGGACAGGGACCATCGCAATGACCTCCATCATTGCCGGCAGCGCCACCGCGCTCTTCGCCATCTGGCACTTCCAGCGCGTATCGCCGCTTAGCCTGTTCGCCAATCTGGCGGTCATGCCAATCGTCACGGTCGTCATGTTCCTGGCCGTCCTCAGCGCTCTGGCAATGCCTTTCGGCTTCGACGGACCTTTCCTCTACATGATGGGCAAGGGACTGACGGCCATGATCGCAATATCGGGATGGATTTCCGAGCGGTCGCCGGTCGATGCAGTCGGGCTGATCTCGTTGCAGTCGGTTCTGCTGGTGACGGTCGCCCTGGTCATCGCTACGATGGCGACGACATGGTTGCGGCTTGCGGCACTTCCCTTTGCGCTCGCCGGCCTGCTGACGATTTCCGACACGCGCGCCCCCGATGTGCTGATTTCGGAAGATGCGCATCTGGTGGCGCTGCCGATCGGCGGCGGCGAACTTGCCGTCAACCGGGTGCGTTCGAACGAATTCACCACCGACAACTGGAAACATGCGCTGGTTTCAGCGACCATTGTCGAGCCGGAAACATTCGAAAAAGGAGACGTGCGGTTCGACATCGCCGACCCGGCCGACCTGCCGCCTGGAGCGCCCTTCTACTGCACTGCCGGCCTGTGCCTCGCCCGGCACCCGTCCGGCGCGATCATCGCACTCGCCGACGACCGCAAAACCGCACGGCCAGCCTGTGCCTTTGCGGATTTGATCGTCATCGACGATGCCACAGCCTATTATAATCCCTGCCGCAATCCGCTGGTTCTCGTCGTCACCAAACGGCAGCTCGCTCGCATGGGCAGTGCCGCCGTCTTCTTCGATCCGCTATCAGCGACGACGCGCGCAGAAATCCGTTTTGCCGTCAGACAGCCATATAGGCCTTGGCACGAGCAGCGGAGATTTTCGCGCGAGGCGAGGGGCTTGCCGCCATACCGCAGGGCCGAGAAACCCAAGAAGCCTGCCGCTCAGTAACGCCGGATCAGTCCGACGAGCTTGCCTTGCACCTTGACCCGGTCCGGCCCGAAGATGCGCGTCTCATAGGCCGGATTGGCGGCTTCCAGTGCGATCGAGGCGCCCTTGCGGCGGAACCGCTTCAGCGTCGCTTCCTCCTCGTCGACCAATGCGACGATGATCTCGCCAGGCTGGGCGGTGTCGGCGTTGCGGATGATGACCGTGTCGCCGTCGAAAATGCCGGCCTCGATCATCGAATCACCCTTGACCTCCAGCGCGTAGTGCGTGCCGCCGGTGATCATGTCCGGTGGTACCGAGATCGAATGCGTCTGGTGCTGGATGGCGTCGATCGGCACACCGGCAGCGATGCGGCCCATCACCGGTATGGAGATGGTGGCAACGACGTCGTCGTCATTGCCGGCCGCGGGCAGGCGCGAAGGCGCCGGTTTGATCTGTCGTCCGAGGCTGCCCTGCCCAAGGCTGCCCTGAATGACGCTTGGCGAGAATTTGCGAGCCGCATTGAGGCCGGGCGCGATCGAATCGGGCAGGCGCAGCACCTCCAGCGCGCGGGCCCGGTTGGGCAGGCGGCGAATGAAACCGCGCTCCTCCAGCGCCGTGATCAGCCGATGGATCCCCGACTTCGAGGCGAGGTCGAGCGCTTCCTTCATCTCGTCGAACGAGGGCGGAATGCCGCTTTCCTTCAGCCGCTCGTGGATGAACATCAGCAGTTCATGTTGTTTGCGTGTCAGCATCGCGACCCCCAACAGAATCAGAAAAACAAACCCAGAACAAACACTATCTGTTCCAGTTGTGTTCCGCAACCGTTTAAAGTTTAATGAATGTGTTGACGTTTTGTTCAGCGTAGCATCAGCACGCTGCACGCGGCGCCCGTCGCGGCTGGGGGAGCGAATGGCTCGCGCACGATCAGCCCGTTGGCGTCGGCCAGCATTTTGAGCATCGAGGAATCCTGGACGCCGAACGGGGTCGCCAGTGGCGTGCCGGCTTCTTCCTTCACCACCGCGCGTACATAGTCCTGCCTGAGATCGTTGGCCGGCATGGCGGCGCCGAGCCGCGCCTGACGCATGTCCTGCCGGAAGGCGCGGCCGCCGAGCCGCGCAAGCAGCGGCTTCAGAAAGAGCTGCGTGCAGACCAGGCTCGCCACCGGATTGCCAGGCAGGCCGATGCAGCGGATGTCGCCCAGCCGCCCGAACATCAACGGCTTGCCAGGCCGCATGGCGATTTTCCAGAAATCGAGCGTCATGCCTTCACCGGTCAGCACGTCATGGACCAGGTCATGGTCGCCGACCGAGGCGCCGCCCAGCGTGACAATGACGTCGGCGCCTGCGTCGACCGCTTGTTTCACCAGCGTGGCGATCGCCTCCTTGCGGTCGGGGGCGATGCCGAGATCGAGCGCGCTGGCGCCGACCGAGCGGGCCGCGGCGGCGACGCCATAGGCATTGGACGAGATGATCTGGTCGGGGCCAAGGTCGCTGCCCGGCGGCAGCAATTCGTCGCCGGTGGCGATGATGGCGATCAGCGGCCGTTTCACCACGCTGACCTGCGGGTGGTTGGCCGACGCCGCCAGCGACAATGCCGCCGGATCAAGCGGGCGGCCTTTCTCCAGCAGGATGTCGCCCTTCGAGAAATCGAGCCCGAGGCAGCGGATGTTGCGGCCTTCAACCGTCGACGCGGTCACTTCGACGCTGCCGCCGCCGAGATCCCTGGCATTCTCCTGGATGACGATGGTGTCGGCGCCTGCAGGAAGCGGCGCGCCGGTGAAGATGCGCACGGCCTGCGCCGGGCCGACTGTTCCGGCAAAGCCGCGTCCGGCCGGCGCCATGCCGATCACCGAAAGTCTTGCGGGCACGGACGCTACGTCCTCGGCCCGCACGGCATAGCCGTCCATAGCGGACGCGTTGAACGGCGGCTGGGTGCGAAGCGCCAGAAGCGGCTCCGCCAGCACGCGGTCGGCGGCGTCCATCAGGGCGACGCATTCAGCCTGCAAGGGCGCAGCATCCTCAAGCAGGCGCTCGAGCGCCTCGGCGACCGGAAGCAGTGCCATTATTGGCCTGCCCCCTTGGCGTCCGCCTTGTAGTCGCCGGATTTGCCGCCGGTCTTTTCCACCAGCCTGATGCCCGAGATCACCATGGCGCGGTCGACCGCCTTGGCCATGTCATAGATGGTCAGGCAGGCGACCGAGACGGCGGTCAGCGCTTCCATCTCGACGCCGGTCTTACCTGTGACGCGGGCCAGCGCCGTGACCTTCAGGCCTGGCAGCGTCGCGTCCGGTTCGATGTCAACGGATATCTTGGTCAACAGCAGCGGATGGCAGAGCGGGATCAGCTCATGCGTCCTCTTGGCCGCCATGATGCCGGCGATGCGCGCCGTGCCCAGCACGTCGCCCTTCTTGGCATCGCCGTCAAGAATCATCTTCAGCGTTTCGGGCCGCATCGCGACAAGACCTTCGGCGATTGCCGTGCGCGTCGTCTCCGCCTTGTCGCCGACATCGACCATATTGGCTTCGCCTTTCGCGCCAAGATGGGTGAGGGCGGCCGTCATCGTCAGTCAGCCTTAGAGCGACGTGCGTCCGTTTGGACGCGCAAAGTACTCTCTAACCCTTTGAAACTATGCATCGTGCTCTCCAAAAATCGATTCCGATCTTCGGGCCGATGCATGAGCCGGCGCCTTGCCCGTCAAAAGCAGGCGCGTTGCAGTGGCCACATTCTGTTGCCGCATCAGGCTCTCGCCGACGAGGAATGTACCGATGTCGCTCCGTTCCAGCCTGCGGCAGTCTTCGTGCGAGAAAATACCGCTCTCGCTGACCAGCAGGCGGTCTGCCGGCACCATCTTCGCGAGCCGCTCCGAGGTCTCGATGCTGGTTTCGAACGTCCGGAGATTGCGGTTGTTGATGCCGATCAGCCGCGATGACAGTTTCAGCGCGCGTTCCGTCTCGGCCTCGTCATGCACTTCGACCAGTGCGTCCATGCCGAGTTCGAACGCCGTCGTTTCGAGTTCGCTGGCCACGGCGTCATCGACGCTCGCCATGATGATCAGGATGGCATCCGCGCCCCACGCACGGGCTTCGAACACCTGATAGGGCTCGAACAGAAAATCCTTGCGCAAAGCGGGCAATGTCACGGCGTTGCGCGCATCGGTGAGGAATTTAGGCGCGCCCTGGAAGGACGGCGCGTCGGTCAGCACGGAAAGGCAGGCAGCACCACCTTTCGCATAGGCCCTGGCCAGTGCCGGCGGATCGAAATCGGCGCGGATCAGGCCCTTGGACGGGCTCGCCTTCTTGATCTCGGCGATCAGCGCGAAGCTGCCGGATTTGCGCTTGGCTTCAAGAGCCGAGAGAAAGCCGCGCGCTGCGTCGGTGTCCTTCGCCCGCGCCTTGATCTCGGCAAGCGGCACGCGCGCCTTCGCCGCAGCGATCTCGTCGCGCTTGTAGGCTTCGATCTTACGCAGGATATCAGACACGGCTCTATCCGTTCGAAATCTCGACCAGCCGGTCGAGCACTTTCAGCGACCGGCCGCTGTCGATGGCTTGCGCTGCCGTGGCCATGCCGTCGGCAAGCGTCGTCGCCTTGCCCGCCACCACCAGTCCGGCGCCGGCGTTCATCAGCACTGTATCACGAAAGGCGCCGGCAGCGCCGCCCAGCATATCGCGCAGCGCCTGGGCGTTGTAGGCGGCGTCGCCGCCGCGCAACTCGTCCTTGGTGTGCCGCTTCAGCCCGACCGCTTCCGGGGTCAGTGAAAAGCTGCGGATCTCGCCGCCGACCAGTTCGGCCACTTGGGTCTCACCGGTGGTGGTGATCTCGTCATAGCCGTCGCCATGGGCGACCCAGGCGTGGTCGGCGCCCAGTGCCTTCAGCGTCTCGGCCACCGGCATGATCCATTCAGGCAAGAAGACGCCGACCATCTGCCGGCTCACACTGGCCGGATTGGAGAGCGGGCCAAGCAGGTTGAAGATGGTGCGGGTGCCGAGCTCGACGCGGATCGGGCCGACATGCTTCATCGCCGGATGATGCGCCGGCGCGAACATGAAGCCGACGCCTGTGTCGTGGATACAGCGGCCGATCGTTTCCGGCGGGATATCGATCTTGACGCCGAGCGCGGTCAGCACGTCGGCGGCGCCGGTCTGCGAGGATAGTCCGCGATTGCCGTGCTTGGCCACCGGCACGCCGCAGGCGGCGATGACGAAGGCGGATGCGGTCGATATGTTGACGCTGTGCGAATTGTCGCCGCCGGTGCCGACGATGTCGATCGCGCCAGCGGGCGCGTCGACGCGCAGCATCTTGGCGCGCATGGTGGCGACGGCGCCGGAAATCTCGCTCACCGTCTCGCCGCGCACGCGCAGCGCCATCAGGAAGCCGCCGATCTGGCCGGGCGTAGCGTCGCCCGACATGATGATGTCGAAGGCCTCGCGCGCCTCCTCGAAGGAAAGGGAGTTGCCGGTGGCGACCTTGGCGATATGGGTCTTGAGCGCGCTCATCTGGTCAGGGCTTGGGCAACGGCGGTCTGGTCGATGCGAACGTCGTACTGCGTCTGCAGCTGCGCCACCAGCTGGTCGAGCAGGTCGTCGGACATGCCGGCGGTGAACGATTTCTGCGCGTCGTCCGGCACCGAGCTGGCGTCGGCTCCGGCAGGTTCGAAGACTTCGGCGATCTTGAACAGGATCTGTCCGTCGCCGGTGGGCGAGGGGATCAATCCGATCCCGCCTTCGCCTTCGCCGAACATCGCAGCCGCCCCTTCCTTGCCGAAATCGACGTCGTCCGCCTCGCGCTTGACGCCGCGCTTGGTCTGCTTCTCAAGCTTGAGCTCGCTCGCGATCACGTCGAGCGTGGCGCCGGCCTTGAGACGCTTTTCGAGCTCGTCCGCTTTTGCGGTGAGCCGCTTGGTCGTTTCCGCCGCCGTCCAGTCGGCTACCACCTTCTGTCGGACTTCATCTAGCGTGCGGTCGCGGGCCGGCGTGATCGACTCCACCTCGTAGAACACGAAGCCGTTGTCGGCGGTGGTGAGGTCGGGATTCTCGGTGCCCGGTTCGGCGTCGAACACCGCCTTGATGAGTTCCGGCGATTCCGGCAGGTCCTTGACGATGGTGCCGTCCGGCCTCAGGCCGGTGCGATCGATCGCGTCGATGGTGACGACCTTCAGCTTCAGTTTTTCGGCCGCTTGCTTGAGCGTGCTGCCCGAAGCGCGGATATCTTCGTAATTGTCGTGCACATCCAACAGAATGCGGCTTGCCTCGCCCAGCGCCAGATCCCTGCGGATATCTGCGGACACTTCGGCCAGCGGCTTCACCACTTCGGGCTTGATGTCGGTGACGCGCAGCAGCACCGGACCGAAGGCGCCCTGAACGACCGGACTTACTTCGTTGACATTAAGCGCAAACGCCGCATCCGCCACTGCCTTGTCGGCGATCTTGTCCTTGGACAGCGTGCCGAGCAGCGTGTCGGCTTGCGTCTTGCCCTCGGCGACGACGATCTTGTCGAAGGTAGCGCCGGTCTTGAGTGAATCGAGCGCGGCCTTCGCGGCATCAGGCGTTTTGAACACGAGCTGTTCGATGGTGCGCGTTTCCGGTGTGGTGTAGCGCCCCTTGTTCTTGTTGTAGTCGTCGCTGACCTGTTGGTCGGTCACGGCACTCGGATCCATGATGTCTTGCGGCTCGAGCCTGACATAGGAGAATTTGCGGTATTCGGGCGCCGCGTAGGTCTTCTTGTTTTCCTCGAAATAGGCCGAAAGCGCAGTGTCGGATGGCGCTTCAATCGGCTCGACCAGCGATTTCGGCAAGGTCACATACTCGATGGTGCGGTCTTCACCACGATAGAGCGCGACTGCCTTCAAGAAAGTATCCGGAGCCTTGAGGCCGTCCGAAACCGCCTCGACAATCTGCTGGCGCACAGCCACCTGGGCGCGATTCCTCAGATAGTCTTCCGGCCGCATGCCGACCTGTTGCAGTATGTATTCGAACGTCCTCCGGTCGAAGGTGCCGCCAGGACCCTTGAAAGCTGGGTCTTCATGCGTGAGTTGGGCCAGCCGGTCCTTGGACAACCCAAGCCCGAGCTTGCGCGCCTGCTCATCGAGGACTGCACCCGACACGAGTTGCGCCAGCACCTGGTTATCGAGGCCGAGCGCCGTCGCCTGCTCACGGCTGATGCGCTGGCCGAATTGCTGCGACATCACGCTGATCTGGCGATCATAGGCGAGGCGATACTCGTTGATTGACACTTTGGTGCCTCCGGCCGTGATAACGGCATCGTGGCCCGCAAAACCACCGACCATCTGCCCGGAAATGCCCCAGACGGCAAAGCTCAACACCAACAATATCAGCAGCGCCTTCGCGACCCAGGTCCCGGCCGCGCTTCTCAAGATACTAAGCATGGTCACTTCCGATTTTTGGCGCATTTTCGCATGCGCCGAGTTTGAAACAAGCGCAATAGCGTCCTTCCGGCCCACTGTCGATTGCTTTGTGGGCTGAGTTTGGTAGTGAGGACGCAGCCGAATATTGCCCGGAGAAGCAAATCCCATGACGCAAGGAATCCGCCCGCTGGTCGCAGGCAACTGGAAAATGAACGGCACCAGCGCCTCGCTCAACGAACTCAGGATGATCGGCAACGGCTTCATGAGCGGGCTCGATGCGGAGACCGAAGCGCTGGTCTGCGTTCCGGCGACGCTACTCGCGCACGCCGCAGAGATTTTGTCGCGCACGCCGGTCCGGGCCGGGGGCGAGGATTGCCACACGAAGGAGAGCGGCGCCCATACCGGCTGCATTTCGGCCGAGATGCTGAAGGATGCGGGCGCTAGCTACGTCATCGTCGGCCATTCCGAACGTCGCGCCGATCACAATGAGGACGACGCCATTGTTCAGGCCAAGGCGTCCGCCGCGTGGCGCGCCGGGCTGGTAGCCATCATCTGCATCGGCGAGACAAGAGCCGAGCGCGAGGCGGGCGCGACGCTCGATGTGCTGTCGCGCCAGGTCGCCGGCTCGGTGCCGCCCAACGCCACGGCGTCGAACACCGTTATAGCCTATGAGCCGGTATGGGCGATCGGCACTGGACTGACGCCGACCGCCGCCGACGTTGCTGAGGCGCATGCGCATATTCGCGAAAAACTGTCGGAAAAGCTTGGCAGCGCGGCGGCGAAGATGCGCATCCTCTATGGCGGCTCGGTCAAGCCGTCGAACGCGGTCGAACTGCTCGGCGTGAAAAATGTCGACGGCGCGCTGGTCGGCGGCGCCAGTCTGAAGGCGGCGGACTTTCTCGGTATCGCCGAAGCCTATCGAAATATCTCGTAGCATCGAAAGGCTATCGGGCACTTCGGATAGGCTGTGCCGCAGCGGGAAATCGTTGCAAAGGGCGCACTGCTTCCCATATTCCGGCCACGGGCTTGGAAATGCCATCAAAGCATTGTATTGAGCCGCCTCCAAATCACCGGCCGGATCCGCGGCCGCGCAAGGCTTTGCCAGGGTAAGCTATGGAAACCGTTCTGATCGTCGTCCACCTCATGGTCGTGCTCGCTCTTGTCGGCGTGGTGCTGCTGCAGCGCTCCGAAGGCGGCGGCCTCGGCATCGGCGGCGGCTCGGGCTTCATGACCGCGCGCGGCGCGGCCAACGCGCTGACGCGGGCGACGGCGATCCTAGCGGCGGCTTTCTTCGCCACCTCGCTGACATTGTCGATCGTCGCCCGTTATGGCGAGAAGCCAATCGATATTCTCGATCGTGTGCCTGTGACTAACGGCGGGGGCGGCGTGCTCAACCAGTTGCCTGGCACCACGGCGCCGACACCACCTTCCGGCAATACAGCGCCAACGCCGCCTTCCGGCAATGATGCTGCAGCCCCGGCTCCCGCTGCACCGCCTGCGGCGGATTCGACCACGCCGCCGGCCACAAACGGCGTCACCCTGCCAGTAACGCCGCAGGTTCCGAACCAGTAACCAGCAGACGTCCGGCGCCGCGATCTGTTGTTGTTTGAACACAGTCGCGGCAAATGCCGCACGATCCCGAGGATTCGACCGGGCACGGCACGACAGGGCGCTTGAGGCGTCTTCGATTAATCGATTATAGATTGCGCGCGGCACTTTCGGCGTCCTTGGGGGACGCCGGGCGACGCCGTGGGCAACAAGCATTGAACGATCGGATCTTCGCCATGCAGCTTCGCAGCTTCATATTAGCCGGCCTTTGTGCCGTGCTCAGCCTTGGTGGGCCCGCTTACGCGGCCATGCCGGCGGGTAATTCGGCCTCTAAAACCGCAGTAACAACTGACGTTGTCAACGTCGCCGCCAAAAGCGATACGGCGCAGCTAAGGCTCCTCAAGAAGAAGAAAAATCCGACCGCGGACGATCTGGCCCAAATCGGCAAGATCGAAGCCAAGATTGCGGCCGACAAAGAGGCCGCTCGAGCCAAGGCGCTCGAGGCCAGGAAGCTGGCGATGCGCGAGGCGGCCAAAGCCAAGGCCGACGCGGAACGGCAGGCGTTCCTTGCCAAGAAGAGCCTTGCCAAGAAGGATAAGTCCGCTGCCCAGCTGGCCGACGGAAAGCCGGCTAAGAAGACCGTCAAGATCATCGAACCCATCGCACCGATCCAGTCGGCCGAGCCGGTTTCCGCCGAGACCATGAACGTCGCGTTGACCGGCAACAACGGTGAATTGCGCAGCGAGCCGGTTGGACAGAAGCCGCAGAGCGTCGGGCTGTTCGCCGGTCTGTTCGGCGGCACGTCCTCGTCGATGTCGCTGCTCCCCGAGACCCGCGCTCTCGATGCCGCACTCGCCAGGAAGGAAGCCAAGAAGCAGTTCAAGGTGAAGCCGGAGTTCGTGCCGCAAGAGGTCGAATTCACCGGCTACAGTCCCGGCACCATCGTTATCGATACCAGCGCGCGCCGCCTCTATCTCGTCGAATCCTCATGGACCGCCCGCCGTTATGCGATCGCGGTCGGTCGTGACGGCCTGCAGTTCAAGGGCACGGTAGCGGTCGGCGACAAGCAGGAATGGCCGCGCTGGATCCCGACACTCGAGATGCAGAAGCGTGAACCGAAGAATTATGGCCGGTACAAGGACGGCATGCCCGGCGGCGGCGAAAATCCGCTCGGCGCGCGCGCCATCTATCTCTACGACGGCAAGAAAGACACCCATCTGCGCATTCACGGCACCATCGCGCCGCAGTCGATCGGAACGAGCGCCTCCAATGGCTGCTTCCGCATGATCAACGAGCACGTCATGGACCTTTACCGCCGGGTGAAAGTGGGCACCAAGGTCGTCATCATCTGACGACTTAACGGACTATTCCAAAGGGCCGGTCTCGCCGGCCCTTTTGTTTTGGTTCGAGCATCACCAGGGCGCCTTCTTGGGAAAAAGCCTTCGCGGCGGTTTTTTCTCTGGCGGAATCAATTCGGCCGCGTTAAGCGATGACTCCCATGGCGCGATATGTATTCATCACAGGCGGCGTGGTTTCCTCACTCGGAAAAGGCATCGCTGCAGCGGCCCTTGGGGCTCTCTTGCAGGCGCGAGGCTATCGCGCGCGCATAAAGAAGCTCGATCCCTATCTCAATGTCGATCCCGGCACGATGTCGCCATACCAGCATGGCGAAGTCTTCGTGACCGACGACGGCGCCGAGACCGATCTCGATCTTGGCCATTATGAGCGCTTCACCGGCCGCTCGGCCAACCAGCAGGACAACATCACCACAGGCCGCATCTACAAGAACATCATCGAGCGGGAGCGGCGCGGCGACTATCTTGGCGCCACCGTGCAAGTGATTCCGCACGTCACCGACGAGATCAAGAACTTCATTCTCAACGGCAATGACGACTATGACTTCGTGCTGTGCGAGATCGGCGGTACGGTCGGCGACATCGAGGCGATGCCGTTCCTGGAGGCGATCCGCCAGCTCGGCAACGATCTGCCGCGCAACAACGCCGTCTACGTGCACCTGACGCTGATGCCCTACATTCCAACGGCGGGCGAATTGAAGACCAAGCCGACCCAGCATTCGGTCAAGGAATTGCGCGGCATCGGCATTGCGCCCGACATTCTGCTGGTCCGCGCCGACCGCCCCATCCCCAGGGAAGAGCGCCGCAAACTGTCGCTGTTCTGCAATGTCCGCGAGAGCGCGGTCATTCAGGCACTCGACGTCCCGCACATCTATGACGTGCCGATGGCCTATCACAATGAAGGGCTGGATTCGGAGGTGCTGGCCGCTTTCGGCATCGATCCGGCGCCGAAGCCGCGCATGGAGCCCTGGCAAGCGGTGTCCAACCGCATTCACAATCCGGAAGGCGAGGTGACCATCGCCGTCGTCGGCAAGTATACCGGCCTCAAGGACGCGTACAAATCGCTGATCGAGGCGCTGTCGCATGGCGGCCTCGCCAACCACGTCAAGGTCAAGCTCGACTGGATTGAGAGCGAGATTTTCGAGAAGGAAGATCCGGCGCCGTGGCTGGAAAAGGTCCACGGGATTCTGGTCCCCGGCGGCTTTGGCGAGCGCGGCGCTGAAGGCAAGATCCTGGCGGCGAAGTTCGCCCGCGAGCGAAAAGTGCCATATTTCGGCATCTGCTTCGGCATGCAGATGGCTTGCATCGAAGCAGCGCGCTCGCTGGCCGGCGTCGAGCATGCCTCGTCGACCGAATTCGGTCCGACCGAGGAACCGGTCGTCGGCCTGATGACCGAATGGCTGAAGGGCAACATGCTGGAGAAGCGCAGGGAAACTGGCGACCTCGGCGGCACCATGCGGCTCGGCGCCTATCGGGCTGACCTCGCCAGGGGTTCGAAAATCGCCGACATCTACGGTGACACGCAGATTTCCGAGCGCCACCGCCACCGCTATGAGGTTAATGTCGACTACAAGGAGCGGCTCGAGGATTGCGGCCTGGTCTTTGCCGGCATGTCGCCCGACGGCGTGCTGCCGGAAACGGTCGAATACCCCGACCATCCCTGGTTCATCGGCGTGCAGTATCATCCCGAGCTGAAAAGCCGGCCACTCGACCCGCACCCGCTGTTTGCCAGCTTCATAGAGGCCGCGGTGGAACAGTCGCGGCTGGTCTAGGCTGCCACCGGCCGTCATGCAAACTTACGTCGCTCTGCTTTACAGCATCGTTCTGGGCGAGGGGCGACGTCTCGTCATGTCCGATCTCAGGGCCATGACAGAAGGCCTTGGGCTGTACAACCCGCGCACGCTGGTGGCGACCGGCAATCTGGTCTTCGAGACGAAAGAGACAGAAATTGCCGCGCTGGAGCGCCGGTTGGAGACGGCGTTCGAAAAGACCTTCGGCCGCCATGTCGACATCATCGTGCGCCGCGCGGATGACTGGTTGAAGCTTGCGGCCGGCAATCCGTTTCCCGCCGAATCGGCTGCCGCGGCGGATCAGGTAGCGGTGCGCGTGATGCGCAAGCCCGTTCCCGCTGAGGCCCTCGCGGCGCTGGAGGCCTATGTCGGCAACGATGAGCGAATGCAGGCCGTCGGCGGCGACATCTGGATCTTCTTTTCCCGCGAGACGCCAAGTTCGCGGTTGCTTGCGGCGACAAGCCATAAACGTCTCGGTGTCGGCACATCCCGCAACTGGAACACAGTGCGCAAATTGGCGGAGATGGTCGGCGGGTAGGCTTCTCCTTCTCCCACAAGCTAGGGGAGGAGGGGACAATTATGTCATGCCTTCGCCGTCCCGGCTCCGGCGGAACTCGCCCGTTTCCTGTAGAGAGCCTCGACGCGAGGGAACCGGCAACCGCTTGGTTTGCCGGCTTTGGCCTTATAGGCATTCGATGAAAGCCGCACTTATCGGCGCACAACGGTTCGTCGCACCCTTGTCACGTTTGGTGATTCGATTTCGGTCGAACGATATGAGAGACTTCGTCTTGGCCCGGCCTCATTTTTTAGCATCGGGCCCTGTTTGCCGGAACCAAGTGGTCAGCCGTAAATTTAACAAGGTTCGATCAGGCACGTCGCGATCGACCGGGAGGAAACGATGGATCGCCTGCAATTCTTTACGCCTGTGCGGATTTCGCGCGGGCAGGAAAGCCCTGCCGAAGAAATTTATAGTGTAGCCGAAGCGATGGGGTTCTTGCGTAAATGGCCAATAGGCCGGCGTGGGCCAGTCTACCAGTGCGCGGTGAATTGCTGCTCTGCGGCTCTGGCGGGACGGATGTCGGCAGAGGAAGCAAGGAAGGCTTTTGCGGGCTTCGCCCGAATCACACGCTTGCTCGACGACGACATGACACTGCCGATGGGCGGCGAAAATATTGATAGCGTGCATGCGCTGAGGCGATGAACGTTCATATTGCACCCCGCCATGAACGCGGTGCCTGCGGCAACGTCACAGCACCTCGACTGAGGCAGCGAACACGCAGCCAGCGCCGCGCTCGGTGACAACGAGCTTCGGCTCGCTCGGGTTGACCTCAAGCTTGCGGCGCAGTCGCTATTTCTGCACGTCGATACTGCGGTCGAACACCTCTTCGTCGTGAATCTGCTGGCGGCGAGCAGCTGCTGGCGGCTCAGGATCTGCTACGGCGATTGCAGGAACGCTGCCAGCATGTCGAGGATCACCAGGTCCACCGGTCTTTCGTTGAGGACGCGCGACAAGGGCCGGCATGCTCGTCACGACACTGCCTTTCTTGTCCGCTCGAACATGGAAATGACATTGTTGTTCGATGGCCGCTCGCCGTTGCCCGTCACCCGGTCGAGGTCGCCACGCTTGCGAAGGCGGGCCGCATCCAGAAGCATGCTGCCGGCCCAGCGATAGACGTTATTGTCGCGGACCATCTCGCGCATGGGCCGCATACGCTCGCGCTGTTCCTCCGGCGTCATGGTCAGCGCCTGCAGCAGCGCTTCGCTCGTCATGGCCGTGTCGTAGGGATTGACGATCAATGCCTCCAGAAGTTCGCGCGAAGCGCCGGCAAAGGTGCTGAGCAACAGCACGCCCTGTTCGTCGTCGCGCGCCGCGACGAATTCCTTGGCCACCAAGTTCATGCCGTCATGCAGGCTGGTGACCATACAAATGTCGGCCGCCCGATAGATCTCGTAGACCTGTTCCTGCGAGTGATGTTCGGCCACCATCAGGAGAGGACTGTAGTTGTTGGTGCCATAGCGCTGGTTTAGCTCTTCGGCATAGCGAAGGCATTCGTCATGAAGTTGCTGGTAGGCCGGCAATGTGCCCCGGCTGGGCGCCGCGACCTGCAGGAAAACCACTTTGCCTACCCATTCGGGATATCGCGTGAACAATTCGTCCAAGGCATGGAAGCGATCGAGAATGCCTTTGGTGTAGTCGAGGCGCTCGACGCCGACGCACAGTTTGACGTTCGCAGGCAGCCCGAATCTTTCGCGGACACGGGCACGGCATTCCTCGACGGCCGGCAATCTTGCCAGCAGTTCGGCCGGCCATTCTATTGAAATGGGGTAAGCGTGGACCAGAGTCGTTTGCCCGCCATAGGAGATCGCCGCGTCCGCCCGTTCTATGCGGCTTTCCAGGAAGCGATCGACGCTTTCGGTGAAATTGTTGGCGTGGAACTGAGTATGGAAGCCGATGATGGAGCTGCCCAGCAAGCCTTCCAGGATCCGTTCACGCCATGGACAGATGCTGTACACTTCCGAATTGGGCCACGGGATATGCCAGAAAGTGATGACGATTGCCTCGGGCAGGCGCTCGCGGATCATGCGCGGCAAGAGCGCGAAGTGGTAGTCCTGGACCAGCACAATCGGCCGCTCGTTGCGCGCCTCGGCAACCACTGTATCGGCGAACTTCCGGTTGACGGCCTCATAGGCCTCCCAATCCGACGCGCGAAAAATCGGGCGGGTGAAGGCGATATGGCAAAGCGGCCACAGACCTTCATTGGCGAAGCCCAGATAATAGGCCTGGTATTCTTCCTCCGTCAGCCAGACCCTGCGCAGCGTGTAGGACGGATTGCCAGGCGGCACCTCAACCCGGTCGTTCTCGTCGACGGTGAGACGGTCCGCTGTTCCGCCGCCGTAGGCGATCCAGGTGCCGGCACAGGCTCGGGTGATCGGCTCAAGCGCCGAAACCAGCCCGCTGGCCGGTACCAAGAGTTCGACGCCGTCATCGTTGACGTTGTGGATGTAGGGTTCGCGGTTGGATACCACGATCACCTGCGTCTCCGGCAGATCCTCGGCCAGGATCTTGCGCAAGGTGTCGGGCGACCATGTGATCAGCGCTGCATCGGCCGAGTGGCCGTTCTTTTCAAACTCCCGCAGCACTGTGCGAGCCGCTTCCGAAATCACGTCCTCGCCTGCGGTGGATGCGGCCGCTGGTATGTGGCGTCGGTGGGATATCGAGAACACCAGGGCAACAGCGGAAAGGCCAAGGCTTGCAATGATTAGAACCCAGAGTACCTCTATGCCATAGTCCGACATTGGAATAACGATTCTCAGGCCGATCAGTGGCCATGTTGGTGTGTTGTTCGAATTCGCAGCCGGCCAATCGTGACAAGCTGCCGTGCGTCGGAACGTTCAGACGGGCCATCGGTTCCGCTAATCGCAGCGCAGCGGTCGGTTCCGAAAAGCCAAACTAGGTCCGCACGATGAGCGGCACCAAGCCCTCATGCCGGTCGGCGAGAAAGGCGACGACCCTATCGCCGACACGCTGGAAGGTGAGATCCACCTTCCTGGTGCCAACGCCCAGATGCCTCAGCGTGAGCGTGTCGATACCAATCGGCAGCCTGGGACCGGTGACGTGGAGTTCGCCGTCCCAGCCGTCGATCTCCAGGCCGAGGCAGGCCTGCATCAGCATGAAGGCAGACCCGGCCGACCAGGCCTGCGGCAGGCACGCGACGGGATAGGCGATCGGCGCTTCGCCCGGCGCGCGGGTAAAGCCGCAGAACAGTTCCGGCAACCGCATGTTGAAATGGACAGCCGATTCGAAGGTGCTGCTCATCAGCCGGACCACGCTTTCGCGCTCGCCAAAGCGTGCCAGACCGGCGCCGCACATGGCGGTGTCGTGCGGCCAGATCGAGCCGTTGTGGTATGACATCGGGTTGAAGAACACAGCATCGTCGGCGAGCGTCCTCAGCCCCCAGCCCGAATGGAAGGAAGCCGAAAGCAGCTGGTCGGCGACCAGCTTCGCCCGCGTCGGCTCGGGGAGCCCGACATAGAGAAGATGCCCGACATTAGACGTCCGCACCTTGCAGGGCTCGCCGGCGCCATCAATCGCCAAGGCATAGAAGCCGAGATCGTCCAGCCAGAAATGGCGTTCCACAGCGGCACGCATGGCCTCGGCGCGGCTGTCCCAATGATCGGCCCTGTCGCCTTCGCTGCGGCGGCGGGCGAGCGCCGCCAGCCCCCGGAAGGCGGCAAAGACATAGCCTTGCACCTCCACCAGAGCGATCGGTCCCTTTGGGACGCGGCCATCTGCATGGAAGACGGAATCGATGCTGTCCTTCCATCCCTGGTTGGAGAGGCCGGACTCGGCGGCACGCTGATAGGTTACGAAGCCGGTCGGCCGGCTCGCCTCCTCGGTCCACTCGGCCGCAGCGCAGAGCGACGGCCACAGGCTGTCGACGAACGCCATGTCGCCGGTACGGTCCGCATAGGCGCAGGCGAGATGGATGAAGAGCGGCGTCGTGTCGACACCGCCATAGTAGCGGCCGAAGGGGAGCTCCCGCAGCGCCGCCATTTCGCCTTTGCGGGTCTCGTGCATGATCTTACCCGGCTGAGAATCGCTGAACGGCGATGTCTCCGTAGCCTGGTGCTGGGCAAGGAAGGCCAGCACGCCTCGCGCCAAACCCGGGTTGAGCCACAGCATCTGCAACGCGGAGATCACGCCGTCGCGGCCGAACGCCGTAGAAAACCAAGGGATACCCGCATATGGGTAGGGTCCGGTCGTAAGCTCCGTCGTCAGCAGCGCCACATCCGCGCGAGCGCGCTCGACCCAATCGTTGAAGACGCGGCCGGAACTGTGCACAGTGGCACCATGGCGGCGCTTGGCCCGCATGCCGAAGCGAGCGCGGGCCGCGGCGGCGCGGTACCGATCGCGGTTCGGCGTTTCCGCCACTCCGGGACCGACCTCGACATACAGCACCTTGCTGCTGCGCCTCGTCACGGCAATCAGGAAGTCCGCACGGTCGGCCGTCAGCTGGTTCGGCGCCTGCGAGAACGATATCGCCGACATCCGCGCCAGCCCGTCTAGCCCGTCGTAGCGAAGCAGGACGGAGGTCGCATCCGTCTCGGCAGCATGGGCCATGCCGCGCTTCAGCCTTGTCGAGCCGCGCACTTCGAACATGTCGCGGAAATCGGCGGCAAAATGCAGCGAAACGCGGATAGTGGAGTGGTCCTGGCTGTAATTGGAAAGGGTAATGCGTTCAAATAACCGGTCCTGCCAAAGCAGCCTTACGCGTTCGATATGGATCGCGCCCTGCGGGATGTCCCGGCCGCGGGCGCTCTGCATCGGCAGATTGGTCAGGTTGGAGGTGAAGAGCACATTGTCCTGGCTGAGCGACGCACCGAGCAGCGATGTCTGCCGGCCTCCGACGGTCAGCCGGAATTCCGAAAGCACTCGGGTGTCGTCACGGAAGAAGCCGTCGCCGGCGCCGCGGATATCGCCGTAGGCGTCGGCCACGGCAAAGCAATCGCCTCGCTTGAGGGCGAACAGCCGATGCGGCTCTCGAGGTGCGGTGGCGTCCAGGGACGCAAGTGCTACCGCAGGATCAAGCTTGCGCTCGTCGAGTTGGGCCATTCGCTACATATCTCTCTCGTTTCGCCCCCCGAGGTAATGCCGCTCACAACGCTCTTGCTTCGGCCGAGGCGCCGATCAGGCGCGCATAGGCGGAAACGTAGTCGCGGGTCATTCTTTCGGCGGAAAACCGCCTTTCGAAGACAGCTCGCACCTTCCGCCTGTCAAGCCGCAGCATGCCCGGCACCGAGGCGACCGCGCCCTCCATGGAATCCACGATAAAACCGGTCACGCCTTGATCGACGATTTCCGGCATCGCGCCGGAGTTCCAGGCGATCACCGGCGTGCCGCAGGCCATCGCCTCTATGACGGCAAGACCGAACGGCTCTGGCCAGTCGATCGGGAATACGAGGCCGGCCGCGTTGCCGAGGAATTCCGCCTTCTTATCCTCCTCGATCTCGCCGACATAGTCGACACGGTCACCGTCGACCAGCGGCTCGACCACCTCTCGGAAATAGGCGCGGTCGTCGTCGCCGATCTTTGCCGCAAGCTTCAGTTTCAGCCCCGAGCGCAGCGCGATCTCGATGGCACGATCCGGACGTTTATCGCGCGACATCCGGCCAAGGAAGGCGAGGTAGGGCTCCCCTGGGCTCGTCTCGAAAACCGGTTTGTAGAGTTCGGTCGGCAGCCCGTGGTGGATCGTCGTCAGCCAGTTAGCGTTGGCGAGCCCCGTGCTTTGGCTACGGGATACGGAGATCATCGGAAAGCGCGGAAAACGCTCATAGGCCGGCGCCAGATCGACATAGTCGAGCCTGCCATGCGGCGTCGTCACCGTCCGCTCGGGCATATGCTCGAAGAAGGAAAAATGCAGGAAATGGCTGAGGTGGAAGTGAATGATATCAAAATCATGAGCTCGTTTCCTTACCTCGGAAAGCATCGAAAGGTGCGCGGCTGTCTCGGATTTCAGCGGGCGTGGGTCAAGACGCAGCGCACGCTCGCGACACGGCACCAATTTTGCCGACGTTTGTGTATCGCCACTGGCGAACAAGGTTACGTCATGGCCAAGCTCGACCAATCCTTCGGTCAGATAGGAGACAATGCGCTCCGTACCTCCATAAAGCCGGGGCGGCACGGATTCATGGAGCGGCGCCACATGGGCTATTCTCATAGGCTGGCATTTCCCTCAAACATCATCGCTGAAGTCGAAATGCATCACCCCCCCGAACGTTCCGCAACGGCAAGAAGTCGGGCGATGATTGGCGATTCACCAGCCGACCATTTCCAAGGCCGTGGGCGTTTTGCCGGGAACCAATTGGCTGGCCGTGAATTTAACTAAGTTCGATCGAACGCATCGCGATCGACGGGAGGAAAAGATGAATCGCCTGCAGTTCTTTACGCCGGTGCGAATTTCACGTGGGCAGGGAAAACCTGTCGAAGAAATCGACAGTGTCAGCGACGCGATGACGTTCTTGCGCCACTGGCCGAAAGGGCGGCGCGGCCCGGTGTATCAATGCGCGCTGAACTGCTGCGCTGCGGCTCTGGCGGGCCAGATGTCTGCCGAGGAAGCAAGAAAGGCTTTTACGGGCTTTGCCCGGATCACCCGGCTGCTGGATGACGACATGTCGCTGCCGATAGATAGCGAAAACACGGACCGTGTCTACTCGCTGAGGCGATAGACGCCAGCCACCTTGGTTGCGCCTATGCGACCCGAATACTGCATTCGGCGCAGAACACACGTTGTCCTGAATGCGACTGCGCCGACCTATAACGTCGTGCGCATTCATGCGACGCTTCGGAACATCGAGGGGGATGGGCGATGCGGAAATGGCCTAGAATGGTTTTTTGGGACGGCCGGCACCATCGCAATTGCCATTTGTTGGGGAATTGTTGCCAAATTGATGGGAGCGCCCTCATTGATTACATTAGGAGCGGTCGCCATCGGTGCGGGTGTCTATAGGTATCTCGGTCAAAACTGATCCACCATTTTTCCGTTGGCCCTCGCCGGTGCGGCGACGGTTCGCGCCAGAGCATCCACGCTCGCCAAAGAGACTGGCTTCAATGTGCTATCCACCTGTCTCTGTTGGGGACCGCGGGCCCTCGCGCGACATCGTTTCCCGCTAGCTCTTCAGGTCACAAAGAATGAGGCTGCCGTAAGCGACAGACCTGGAGAAAGGGTGGCGAACTGTGTTTGAGACGCACCGCCGATCCCGTCACTGTCGAAAGAGAGCGCTCCGGTCGAG
>NZ_JBSPKW010000019.1:0-128750 GCF_053848065.1 Mesorhizobium sp. BHscii
CGTCAACATCGCCTCGCGTCTGGAGGGCGTCGCGGCGCCCGGCGCCATCTGCCTGTCCGAGGACGCCTATCGCCAGGTTAAGACGAGGCTCGACCTTTCGGTCAGCGATCTCGGCCCCACGCAGCTCAAGAACATCGCCGAGCCGGTCCGGGTGTATTCGCTGCGTGTCGGCACCGCCGAGGCAAAGGCAACCGCGACCTCCGACTCCGTGACAAGCCGGCCAGCGACGGCACCGCCGCCGAAACTGTCAGTCGCCGTGCTGCCCTTCGCCAACATGAGCGGTGATACCGAACAGGAATATTTCGCCGACGGAATCTCCGAAGACATCATCACGGCTCTATCAAAACTGTCGCAGTTGTTCGTGATCGCTCGCAATTCGACCTTCACTTTCAAGGGCAGGAACGTGAACGTTCTGGAGGTCGGCCGGAACCTCGGCGTGCGCTACGTGCTCGAGGGCAGCGTCCGCAAATCCGGCAACAGGGTACGGATCACCGCGCAGCTTGTCGACGCGACCACGGGCGGACACCTGTGGGCGGAGCGTTTCGATCGCGACCTGACCGACATCTTTGCCGTGCAGGACGACGTGACGCAGCAAATTGTCGGCGCGCTCGCGCTCAACCTGACGGAGGGCGACCAGCAGCGGCTCGCGACCGAGCACACCGACAACCTGGAAGCGTACGACTATTTCCTGCGTGGCCGAGAGCAGCTGTGGCGGTTCACGAGAGAGCAAAACATCCAGGGTCGGGAACTGTTGCAACGCGCCATCGAACTGGACCCGAAATTCGCTCCCGCCTACGCGTTCCTCGCCTTCGCAAACATGCTGGACTACGGAAACCAGTGGAGCCCGTCGTCATCGACATCAATGCAACAAGCAGAAGTGTTCGCGACACGGGCAGTGGCGCTCGACAATCGATATCCTTACGCGCATTGGGCGCTGGGCATCATCGAATTGTATTCGCGACGGCACGACGTCGCCATCGGCGAGGCCAAACGCTTGATCGCCCTCGCTCCAAATCTTCCCGAAGGACACGAAAATCTCGGAATTGCACTGCATTATTCCGGCAGGTCTGGGGAGGCACTCGGGTGCGTCGACAGGGCAATGGCCTTGAACCCGTATTATCCGGACGTATACCTCCACTTCCAGGCACAAGCGATGTTCCAGTTGCGCAGGTACGAAGAGGCAATCGGCATCCTGAAGCGGCGACTTGTCCGTAACCCTGACACCGACGTCTCACGCGTGCTCCTGGCGGCGAGCTACGGCCATCTGGGCCGCTTCGAAGAAGCCCGCCATGAGTGGCAGGAAGCGTTCCGCGTCAACCCTGATTATTCTCTGGAACACCGCCGCAAAGTGTTGCCTTACAAGAACCCAGACGATTTCGAATTAGTGGTGGACGGGCTTCGCAATGCCGGCCTGGTGTAACTACGGACCAGGGGAATGCCCGGTTTTCAACCGTCTGCAGCCACTCGCTCAAAGGAGGAGCAATGACTGGTGTTGGCGCTGGTTGCTCGTTCCGGTCAACGAGACGTTCGGCAGGAACCCACCCTTGTCTTCCTCTCGCCCTTCCAAACTCTAGGCAAGCGATGAGGCCAAAGCAGTCATTTCAGAAGCCCAACTCCTTCTACTGTGTTATCATAACTCCGCTTAGGTGGACCCGATGGCAAGCGACAAGAACCCTCATGAGGAGATGTGGCGTGGCCTTCTGACCGACCCGCAGTCACCGCTCCATGCCGATAGGATGCAGTTCAAGCTGCTGCCAGGATCTCCCCGGTGCAAGACGTGTCTGTTCCCCCTGGGTGGGCCGCTCGTGAGGGCGCTGTCTTCCCGATGGGGCAGGAAACCCTCTCGAAAAAACCCAAACTTCTGCAACCTGTGCGAAGAGTTTGTCCGCACCCATCCTGGCGGCGCCGAGATCGATCTATCGCTTCTTTTCGCCGACGTTCGAGACTCCACGAGCATGGCCGAAAGGATGACGCCTGCCGAGTTCGCTTCGCTCATGAATCGCTTCTTCAAGGCCAGCAGTGACGTTTTGATCGGCGGCGATGCGCTGGTAGACAAGTTCGTTGGCGACGAGGTTATCGGTCTGTTCCTTCCCGCTATCGTTGCCGACCATCCCGCCGCCGCTTTAGAGGCGGGCCGGCGTCTGCTTTCGGCTACCGGGCATGGCGAGCCCGGTGGACCTTGGTTGCCCATCGGCATCGGCGTCCACTCCGGTACGGCGTACGTCGGTTCCGTCGGGGACGGACTGGTCGCCGATTTCACCGCCATGGGAGATGCGGTGAATGTAGCGGCTCGCTTGGCATCTCAGGCAGGCCCCGGCGAGCTTGTGGTCGCCGAGGCGGCGTGGACCAGAGCCGGGCCACGTCACTTGCCGAACAGCGCCCATATGCTGGAACTCAAGGGGAGGGCCTCTCCCATCGAGGTTCGGGTCGTCCGCATTGACGGGATCCCGCCCAGATCCTGAGACGTCAGCGCATTCGGTGAGGGCGGATCAAAGGGCAACCGAGGGCTAGCCGCCTAGGATTGGGATCCGACCTGATAGACTTTTGAAATGGGCGGCATAGAATTCGGCACACTGCGTTCTGTGAAAGCGCTCGTGCGAAAAATGGCCGAAGAACGCGCCCAACGCCGTCTTGCAGCCATAATGGCTGCTGATGTGGTCGGCTATAGTCGGCTCATCGAACTAGACGAGCGGGGTACGCTCGCCGCGCTTAAGGAACGGCGCAAGGAAATTCTGGAGCCTCTTGTCCGCCAACACCAGGGCCGGATCGTCAAGGTGATGGGTGATGGCGTTCTGGTCGAGTTCGCCAGTGCGGTGAACGCCGTCACTTGCGCAGTCGAATTCCAGAAGGGGATGATCGCAGCGAACCAAGGTCGCGCTGAAGACCGTCAAATTGTCCTACGCATCGGCATCAATCTGGGTGATGTCGTTGTCGAAGGCCGCGACCTTTTCGGTGATGGCGTGATTCTCGCCGTGCGGCTTCAGGCAATAGCCGGGCCGGGAGACATCTGCATCTCTGGCAGCGTCTACGACCAGGTTAAGCGCAAGCTTGATTTCAGTTTCGACGAACTTGGCACGCACGCGATCAAGAACATCGCCGAGTCGGTGGCCGTTTATCGCATCGTGTCATCGACCATCTCGGAGTATCAGGGGCCGGCGGAGAAGGCGCCACTGCCATTGCCCGCCAAGCCTTCCATCGCCGTCCTTCCGTTCACAAACATGAGCAACGACCCGGAACAAGAGGCGTTTGTCGATGGCCTGACCGAAGACCTGATCACGGACCTATCGAGAACCAGCGGATTGTTTGTCATCGCGAGCAACTCTGTCTTTGCTTACAAAGGTAGGCATGTGGACGTGCGCCGCATCGCTCGCGAGCTTGGTGTGCGCTATCTCCTGGAGGGTAGCGCCCGGCGGGCTGCGGGACGGGTTCGCATCAACGCCCAATTGATCGACGCAATCGGAGGGGACCACCTGTGGGCGGAACGGTTCGACCGCAGCTTGGAAGATATATTCGCCGTCCAGGACGAGGTGACGGGCAAGATTGTCGACGCCTTAGCAGGTCGTTTGACTACCCAACCAGCGCGCAACAGACCTGCTAACCTGGAGGCTTATGACCTCTGTGTACGTGCGCGGGCTCTGGGGTTGCAAACGGCACTCGCCGCGAAAGAGGCCATTTTCCTGCTGGAAGGGGCGATCGCACTTGATCCGGAATATGCCGAGGCGCACCGCTGGTTGGCGCTGAACCTTTGGTTGGGTTGGGAGTTCTGGGACGAGCCGATGGATCCCAACCGGGCAAGAGCGTTGGCGGAAGCACAACAGGCCGTCGCGCTCGATCCTAACGACGCCGGGAACCACTGGGTATTAGGCATCATCCTGGGACACGAGCGCCGCTGGGCGGAATCGGATGCTGAGTTCGATGCCACCGTGAAACTGGATCCGAACTATGCCGACGCATGGGCGATGCGCTCGGATCTGATCACGCTGAACGGCCGACCGGCCGATGGCGTCGAACACGTACGCAAGGCGCTCCGGCTCAACCCGCACCCACCCGGTTGGTATTACTGGATGTTGGGGCAGGCCCAATATGCACTTCGCGACTACGAGTCCGCGGTCCAGACGCTTCGCAGGCCCGAAACCTATCGCACAACATCCCGCCGCATCCTTGCGGCGAGCCTGGCACAACTCGGGCGTCTGGAGGAGGCGCGCCGAGAGGCACAGATGTTCATGATGAGCAATCCGAATTTCACCATCCGGCATTGGTCCGGCTCGCAACCTTTCCGCGATGAAAGCGTGCGGCGGCATTTTGTGGAGGGCTATCGCATGGCTGGGCTGCCAGAATGAACGGTTGGCGGGGCCGCCTTGACATGGCCAACGGAGACTTGCGGCACCGGATCGCGCGACGCGAGGATCTCGCGGCCACCACCGTGCTTATGGATGCGGCGATCGCCGAACTCCAGAAGCCCTTTCTTGACGACGCCCAAATCCGATCCAGCCGTTCAATCATGGGGCTGGACACGAAGCTTGTCGATGACGGCACCTATTTCGTCGTGGATCACGACGGCGTCCTGGCAGGTTGCGGGGGCTGGAGCCAGCGCACGACCATGCACGGTGGGGATCAGTCGCCCGGGCGTAACGCGGCGTTGCTTGACCCCGGCAAGGACGCGGCGCGTGTCAGAGCCATGTATACCCATCCGGCCTTTGTCCGACGCGGTGCCGGTCGTCTGATCGCTTTGTGAAAATGCAGCCAAGACCGAGGGCTTCGCTCGTGTCGAGCTGGCAGCCACCATGGCAGGTGAGCCACTGTATCGCGGCTATCACCCGCTGAGAGATTCTTCGACGACCGTGGCGGGCGCTCCGGTGCCGATCCTGATGATGAGCAAGACGCTCTGAGCTAGGGCTCGAAGGGAGTCGCCGCTGCTACCAATCGCTCTCTTCAGGCCAGAGGGTGCTGGAGATTGAATCAAGCGACATCGACGACAACAGTGCTCCAAAACGTTCGCCTGAACTTTCGCTTCCGGTCGAGTCGGACGTTCGGTCGTGTTCGTGAGCGTCCGGACATGGCGCGACCTTCCCGTTCCTCAACGCGTAAGAAGACAGAGCCTGAGCTGCCGGGCTCCCCTACCGTTGATGCGGTTTACATTTGTCCGCGTGAGGTAAAGCTCGCGCTTCCATTCCGAGCAACAAGGATGCGCGAGGTGACTAGCCGGCTGAGCCGCATTTCACTTCTTGCGCGGGTCGTCAGCAGGGTTGATGTAGTTGATACCTCCCGGCCCGAAAAAATGAACTTCGATGATATCCTCTTCGCCTGCCGTCCAGACGTAATGCGCATGATTTGCTGGCTGCGCGTAGAAGGCGCCCGGTTTGAGCAGGTCACCTTTCTTTTCGACCTTTTCGCCAACACCAAAGCCGACGCTACCGCTGATCACGGTGATGGTCTCGGCGGAACCTGATAGTCGGCCGGAAACTTGGCGCGCAGGACGACCACGTCGCCAGCTTTTGTCGGATCGCCCGCAGTCTGATCTGCCAGCCCGAGATCATTGTCGCTACATGGAAGGCTGCTCGCCAAAGCGACGCGGCAATCACCGAGGGCGAGGTGAGAGCGGCCCTCATTGAATTCGGCCCCCTCTGGCGCGAACTTTTCCCAGGCGAGCAGGCGCGCATCATCCAGCTTCTGGTCGAGCGGGTGGATGTTGGCGCCGACAGGGTTTCCATCCGCTGCGAACTGACGGGGTGGTTGGGCTGGCTGCGGAACTCGCTCGTCGCCAGGACGAGAGGTGTGCCGCTTGATGGCCGACCCGACCTCACCGAGGATGGGTGTACGATCACCAATTGTGCTTCCTCTGACGGTTCGGAAACGGGGAGGGCGCAAGCTAGTTGTGTCGCCGGCTGGCGAGGAGCAATGGGTGCTATCAACTCCTCGCAAGGAGACCACACTCATCAAAGCCATTGCCCGTGCCAATCGCTGGCAGCAGTTGTTGCAATCCGGCGACTACGCCACCCGCCGAAGATATCGCCAAGCCCGAGAAAATCAGCGCCTCCTCCATAAGCCGAATGCTTCAGCTCACGCTGCTCTCGCCCGCTCTCGTCGAGATGGTGCGAGATGGGCGTCAGTCGGCTCCCATGACCACCACTGACCTAATACCAATGTCTGCAGAAATGGCACGGGCAGCGCATGGTTCGGGGATAAGTCTGCTTTGCGCCGAAGCGGACGCGTGGCGGCAGCGCGCTGAACGTCTTGAGAGGGCCGAGAGCGGACAGGTAGCTTTCGGCGGGAGCATGGTCACAGCGGACGTTCAGCTTCACACCAGCATGGTCTCAATCTGACCCGAATAGCACTTTCATAGCTCGGACATTGAATGACCGCTTTTCGAGCTCGACCCCTTGCAGAATGGGCAGCTGCTTGTTCAGCCCGGGCTCAGTAAAAAACGGAAGGCAAATATGGTCTGTCCGGTTCCCGATATTTGCCTATGGTCATGAGCGTCATCGGCTTAATCGCTTTCATTCCCTGATCCAGGCACCACTTGAAGAGAGCTGTCTGCCGTATCGGCAGCAGAAACGACACGGTTGACGTGGCGGACGTGATTCCCACGATCAGCGCCCGCAGGTCGCGCTCGGTTTCTGCAATCCCGTGGTTGGTAATCCAAGCGTTCGGAGCCGTCATGTATGCTGTTATGCGGCCGGCTCGTTCGGCAACCATGGGGGTGAGAAAGTGGACAGCGGCCGCAAGTTCGCTGCGACGAGAGATGCCATGCACCCGGGCGCAGAGCGCATCGCAGGCATCGATATCCTGCTCGCTCATGGGGCGCACTGTGGTGCCTGCCGGTGGGTTTCCAGTAGGACTTCCACTCATGACAAGCACGGGCTCGCGAACTTCAAACCCGAGCGAGGCATAAAGGGCGATCGAACGCATGTTGAAGGTGTCCTGGAGAAGGCGGATTCCGATCGAGCCGTTCGCACGTTTGAGCAGGGCCTGCATCAGCTTCCGCCCGATGCCGTGACCTTGCCTTTGCGGATCCACTGTAATCGGACCGACCCCACGAATATCGTCACCCTCCGTCATGAAATTCGAGCCCACAACCGTCCCGTCCACTTCCGCGACAACGCCGAAGACCGACGGATTGGAGATGAGGGTCCAGACCAGGTCGGTTGCGACTTCAGTCGAGGGGAAATCTGGAGAGAAGCCATGGCGACCCGCAACATGTTCGAAGGCGTCATAGATGATGCGACCACAATCCCCCGCATCCGACGGGGCTGCAGCGCGAATATGTACAGTCATGATGTTCTCCTCAGTGGCCATGTCCCGATTCAAACTTGTCGCTGCAACAAGGCCGTCGCGTTTGTCGCGCCCGCGGAAATGAGCGGGCTCAGATTACGATACCGGCTGCTGCATCTCACTTGCCGGACGCGTGGTGTTGATGATCACCGCCCGTTGCTGTGGTGCTCGCACGTGACGGCGGGATTGAATGGAGCGAAGACGCTGTTTGGATTCGTCCGGTAAATCCAGACGTGCCGATCATAGTGCGGCTCGAACAGGTGGGCCTCATCTGCTGGAGTCGAAGGATCGTCCGCCATGGTGTCGTAGGGGATGCCGTGGAAAGAGGGAGGAGCATCATGCCCAGCCTGCTTCCACGCGCGGGCGAAAACCAGGTTTTCCACCGCGACGAGTTCGAGCGAACCGTCAGCCTGTGGCTCGTAGATCAGGATGGACGGATTGAGAAAGTCTGTGTGGACCCCAGTTCCATCTACGCGGGGATTCGGGGGACCGGATACACCGAGCAGGTCAAAGCGGGCGAAATGAATGCCCATCGCGCCCAATTCGGCCGGTTTGCCCATCATCTCGGCCGTGTCGCACAAGTTCAACGGATCACGGGTGTAGCCCTCGGCGAGCGCCACCCTTACGTCCTGGAAGCGCTCGGTTGCAGCCCGGATTGCAGCGAGGCTCGGTTCGCCGGAAGTACTCGGTGGCAATCCCCCGCCCGCTGCCGCGCTAGCCGAAATGGCCGACGCCGTGATGACCATTGCGATGCGCGCAACACAGCGCATGCCACGAATTTGATGTTCGTACATTGGATCCTCCTCTGGTGTGGTTGCCGATCGCATAGGAGTAACCCACTCCCACCATCAGGGGAGGAAGAGCCCGTGCCCGCCTGAGCCCCCACAGTTGCAATCGATGAAGACAAGTTACGGTACACTACTGATGCATTCCATCAGCGTTTCTGGTGCTTTGGTCCGCAAAAATGCATAATGTTCTACATGATGGACTGGAATGACCTTCGCTTTTTTCTCGCAGTGGCGCGCGGTGGCAGCACGGCAGCCGCAGCACGGAGCCTTGCCGTGAACCAATCGACAGTGGCCCGGCGGATAGCGGTTCTTGAGGAGGCGTTTGGTCTGCGGCTGTTTGATAAGAAGCGGGATGGTTACCGGCTCACACCAGAGGGCCAAGCGCTGCTGGAGGAAGCCATCCTTGTGGAGCAATCGGTGCAGGCTCTAACCCGACGCGCCACCGCCCTGGACAGCGCCTTCACCGGATCGCTGAGGGTGACGACCGCGGAGGGAATGGCATTGGGTCTCGTGCCGCAATTGCTCAACGAATTCCACCGGCGGTATCCGGGAATAAAGGTGAATCTGCTCATCGAAGACCGCTACAATGATCTCAGCGACGGGCGGGCCGAGATAGCGCTGCGCGCTGGGCCTCCTAGCAACGAATCGCTAATTGGACGCAAATTGTCTGACCAATCCTGGGCGGTCTACGGTAGCCGCGGCTACCTGGAACGTGTCGGCAGCCCGACGATGCCGGACGACCTCAGCAGCCATCGGCTGATCGGGTTCGAGGGCGCGATCGAAAACATCACGCCGGCACGCTGGTTGCGTTCCGTGGCTCCTGACTGTGAAATCGCCTGCCGTAGCAATAGCGTTCTCGGATTGCTCCTGGCTGTCCAATCCGGCTTTGGGCTCGCCCTGCTGCCCTGCCAGATTGGGGATGCAGAACCAGACCTTGTCCGCGTCATTGATCCGCAGCCGGGACTTACGAGCGGCTTCTGGATCCTTACGCATCCGGACCTCCACAAGCGGCCGAAGATCAGGGCATTTTTCGACTTCATGTCGGAGGAGATCGTCAAGTACCGACCTCTTCTGCTCGGCCAGACGCGGCCACTCCGCAGCGATGGGAAACGGCCTGAGACGGCTAAGACTACCCGACCTGCGGAGCCTCATTAGCGACAACGCTACGTCAATTCGGCCGGAGGACGCTGGCGACAGTGATTCTCAGCGTCAGCGGTAGGCGATAAGAGCCCATCTTGCTTGACCATACCCGTCGAACGACGCATCGTGAGATGCAATGGGATATGAGGCGAGGGCGGCACTTGCGCCGGTTTCCGGGCATCGGTTTCGGCACTGAGGTCTATCCTGAGAGGATTGCGCGGCGACTGCGTGCGCTCAACCTTACGACCTGGATTGCAAGTCCCCTGGCTGCTGGCTATGCGGTCGCCCAGTTCTTCGACCGGACACCCGGCCTGTGGCAAGTCGCCACGGTAAATGCCTTGACAGCACTGATCTTGGCGGCGCTTCCGCTCCTCCATCGCTTCGGTCCGCTGGTGGCACCGATTGCCTTCACCCTCACTGCCTATGTGACGGTCTTTGCCGACTGCTATCTGCTCGGCATCGGCAGCGGCATGCAATTCTACTACCTGGCGCTCGCGGCGGTCACGGTCCTGTTCCTGGGGACCGAATACCTCTTTCTTTCGGCCGTGCTCGCCAGTGCCGCTGCGGCGCTCATCATCGCCTTGGAAACGCTGGTGCCTCGCAACACTGGATTGCAGTCGGCGCAGATTACATTTGTAGAGTTCATCATCACCACCGTAGCTGCCTCGGCGATCCTGTTTTCTGTCGTACGTTACGCCGTCCGGGAAGCCGAGCGCGAACACAATCGGTCGGAGGCCCTGCTTACAAACATTCTACCCGCTGCAATCGCTGAGCGCCTCAAGCGCGGCAAAGAGATGGTGATTGCCGACAAATACGATGAGGTTTCGATCCTGTTCGTCGACATAGCCGACTTCACCGCGGGAGCGAGCCAAACGACCCCCGAAGAACTGGTGCTGTTCCTCAATCGCGTGTTCACCGATTTCGATCGGCTGGTGGAGCGGCACGGCCTCGAAAAGATTAAGACGACAGGCGACGCCTATATGGTTGTAAGCGGCGTGCCGACACCGAGGTCCGATCATGCCGAGGCGCTGGCGCAACTGGCGCTTGACATGCGCGATGCCGCAAAGGACTTGCGCGATCCCTTCGGACGTAGTCTTGCGATCCGCATCGGGATGTCGAGCGGCCCGGTTGTGGCTGGCGTGGTTGGAGCGCGCAAATTTTTCTACGATGTGTGGGGTGACGCGGTGAATTTAGCTTCACGGATGGAATCGACGGGAGTTTCTGGCCAGATTCAGGTGTCGCAAGAGATCTATCAGCACCTCAAGGACAGATTTGTTTTGATGTCCCGTGGCGAGATCGCCATCAAGGGTAAGGGCGGAGTGCGGACCTGGTTCTTGGTCGGACGGAAGACACCCGCTGCAAAAGCACTTCCGTTGTTCTGACTCCACCTTCGTCGGCGCGGATGATAGGGAAGACGATCCAATGTGACGATCCGCTTAGGGGATAGTTTCGTATTTTGGATTGACCTAGACTTGTGACTTAAACCGAAAGGCGAGGTCCGGCGCTTCCGAAGGCATCGGTCGCGAACTGCCTTGGTCGACCGGTCACAGGATCGAGCGGCTGTATTAGAAGGCCCTTGGCCGGCGCCGCGGTCCGCCGTTAAATCGGTAACGCTTGGAGCACTCGCAAACGTCCCCTATGTCATACCATGCGGTTTTTTCGAAGTTGAGCGTTGGGCCCTCGGCACCAGGAAGGTCAAGCAGACATGAAGCTCGTCTCATCGCTCTCGCTGTCGCCCATAACTGGTATTCCGGCCACCATGATCCGGTCACCGGCTATGAATGCTGCGACAACAAGGACTGCCGGGTCATCAGCCCGCGCTATGTCGAGCCGCTGCCGGGCGGCAACTTCAACATTCGCACCGGGTCCAAGACAAGACACTTCATCCCCAAGAACCGGGTTTTGGAGAGCGAAGACAGCCAGTATCACATCTGCACGTCCGCCCCGCATATGACGATCCGCTGCTTCTTCGCACCACACACAGAGGCTAAAGGGGGTCGTTTGCGGGAGGGGGCGAAATACTACCTTAAGCGATCGGGCGGGTTACCTAAGCCACCATGACGACTTTCACGCGATAGGGATTTCGGCCGGTTTCGTTGGATAGTCTCCCTGTAGACGGCAAAGCGCGACCCGCGGGCGGCCGCATCCAGGATGTCAGGCTGCGGGACTCGTGGCGGTACGGGAGACCGCCCTGATGTGGGCGAACACGCTGCGGGCGTTCCAGGTTGGGAAGGCTCTGACCAGCGACGGCGGACCGTCGAGTTGGATGCGGCTTTCGCGAGTGGCCTGGCTCCAGGTGAGCTGGCCGGCATGCCATTTGACGAAGGCTTCGGCTTCCGCCGTGATGTAGAGGTCCTCGTCGAAGCCGGGAGACGTCTTACAGATCTCGGTGTCTCCGAACTCGATGAGCAGCCAATAGCGCTCACGGCGCGGCCGGCCGGTGAAGTCGAAGCGGATGACGATACGTCGATTCGGGAGCCGGTCTCGGCGGAGCGCGTTGCACATCGACCACAGGGCCACAAATGGGTCGAGGTGCTCGGGGGCGATCTCGAGCCAATGCGCACCCCACTCGCCCAGCGACTGGCACACCGCGAAGAGCTCGTGGCCCGCGGACGTGAGCTCGTAGTGGTGTCCCCGCCCGTCGGGTTTGGGTGCCGACTCGACGACACCAATCTGTTCGAGTTGCCTGAGCCGCTGTGAGAGCAGGGTACGGGAGAGTCCGGGCGCGCCCTCCAGAATCTCACTGAAGCTTCCGCAGCCAAGGTGCAGGTTGCGGATGATTAGCGGTGTCCAGCGCTCGGCGAAGATCTCGGCGCCGCGGGCGATGGGGCAGTATTGGCCATACGTTCTCACGACGTCAGTGTTCCACATCCGCCTTCGACTTTGAAGTCCAGATTCTTGACTTTACGACCGTGGTCCGCGGTGGTCCGATGTGGCCGAAGAAAGAGGAGGACACGGTGATGACTTCGACGACCGCGGAATTCGGCCGGACGAGCAAGGAACTAACCGTCGCGGAGATCGACGGGTTCCGAGGCACGCTCATCAGTGCCAACCACGACGATTACGACACCGCCCGTGCAGTCTGGAACGGTGCCATTGACCGGCGCCCGCACCTGATCGCGCGATGCATAGGGGCCGCCGACGTCGTCGCGGCCGTGCGGTTCGCCCGCGACCGTGATCTGGAGATAGCCATCCGGGGCGGCGGCCACAACGTGGCTGGCACCGCCGTTTGCGACGACGGGATCGTCATCGACCTCTCGGCGATGCGGGGCGTGCGAGTCGATCCCGCCGACCGCACGGCCTGGGTGCAGGGTGGTGCCCTGTGGGGCGACGTCGATCACGAGACGCAGGCGCACGGCCTGGCCACCACCGGCGGAATCGTGAGCCATACCGGAGTCGCCGGGCTCACCCTCGGCGGCGGCGTCGGCTGGCTGATGCGCAAGCACGGCCTCACGATCGACAACCTACTCACCGTCGACGTCGTAACGGCCGATGGCGAGTTGCTGCGGGCGTCCGCGGACGAGCACCCCGACCTGTTCTGGGCATTGCGAGGCGGCGGCGGCAACTTCGGCGTGGTCACCTCGTTTGAGTTCCGTCTCCACTCCGTCGGGCCCACCGTTCTGGCCGGGCCCATCCTGTGGGACGCGAGCGACGCCGGGGAGGTCCTCCGCTTCTACCGCGACTTCATCCGCGATGCTCCTGACGAGCTCGGCACGGTCGTGCGGTTTGGCACCGCCCCGCCGCTACCCGTCATCCCCGAGGACCTGCACTGGCGCCCGGTGGTGATGGTGGGTACCTGCTACGCTGGGCCGATCGAAGAGGGTGAGCAGGCGCTCCGCCCGCTCCGCTCATTCCTGACTCCCCTCCTCGACCTGGTCGGGCCCAAGCCTTACGTGGGTTTCCAGAGCGCGCTCGACTCGACCGTCGTCCACGGCTGGAACTACTATTGGAAATCCACCCACCTCCCCGAACTCCGCGACGACCTCATCGACGTGGTTGCCGGGCACGCATTCTCCAGCTCGTCGCCACGATCGTACGCGGCGATGTTCCATCTGAAGGGGGCGGTGAGCCGAGTGGCCGAGGGCGAGACAGCGTTCGGGAACCGCCAGGCCTCGCACGCAATCACCCTCGACGCTGTGTGGCAGCCGAGCGAGGACTTCGGCGACCGGGACACCGCGTGGACAAGGGGGTTCTTCGCCGCCCTCGGCCGCTTTCGAGAAGGCGTATACGTCAACTTCCTCGCCGGCGACGAAGACCCGGACCGGGTCCGTGAGGCGTACGGCGACTCTGTCTACGACCGGCTGGTGGACGTGAAGACCACGTACGACCCCGACAACGTCTTCCACCACAACCAGAATATCCGCCCAAGGCTGAATGTCGGTGTGAGCGGTTCCGCCGGCGCGGGCGATACTTGATAAATTTGGGGTGGTGTTGGATGGGTGCGACGCTGCCGGAGGCGCCTGGGCGAGTGCATAACCGGGCGCCCAGGGCGCGGCCGGCCCGGGCTGGTGCTCGAGCCGCGCCCGGGGCGCTACAACGAGGGGTCCGCTCCCTTGCGCCGTTTGTCGGTTGCTTCGATTAGGATTTCCGTGCCTTTATGATGAGTGACGGCATGTCGAATTCGATTGTTCCGCCGTCGATTACGAAGGGCTTGAGCGCGGTCTCCGATTCCTTGAGGAGCTGCTCAAACTGTTCGTTGGTCAGTACCCCGCCGAGCGTCCACACGCAGGCGCGTTCGGTCGATACCAACGCATCGATCGATTTGAAGCGGACCTTTCCGTTGCGCTGGACGACCTCGGCATCCGCAATGCCGGCTTCGTTGCAGATTTCATGCAGGCGCCCAGCATCGCCGAGGTAGAAGGGCGCGCGGAAGGCGCCTCCCACCCCTTTCCCGAACAGCCGATCGAGCAACAGCGCGAAGGCGCCGTAACCCGGCGAGTTCTCAACCGCATCGCACACCGCGACCGCGAGCCGCCCGCCCGGCCTCAGCACCCGCATCATCTCTGCGAGCGCCTTCGGCTTGTCCTCGAAGAACATGAGACCGAACTGGCTGACGACCGCGTCGAAGCTGTTGTTCGGCAAAGGCAGCGCCTCGGCCGTTCCCTCCAGCCATTCGATCTGTACGGGTTTGCGGCGCGCAACCGCCAGCATTTCCGGATTGGCATCCAGCCCAACCACCGAACCCGAAGGGCCAGCGATCTCGGCCGCGGCAAGCGTCAGAGCGCCCGTCCCGCAGGCCACGTCGAGCACGCGGTCGCCGTTCTGCACCCCGGCTTCCCCAGCGACGACCGGCCCCCACTGGGCAAATAGCGCTGGCACGAATTGGACGTCATAAATCTCCCCCGGGCCGCACACTTCCTCAAGCGTAGTCATAGCCTTTCTCCACCTGATCTTCAGTCCTCGGCACATCCGGTGGATATGCCGGTGCACACAGGGTATGCTTTCAGTATGGTCCAGGCCCATGACCATACGTCTTTGTCGCTTGCCGCATCGTCCATGGTGCTCGATGCGGAGCGATTGGACGGTGCATCGGCGGCGGAGCCGCCTGCCCAGTACAGGACGCATGGTCCCGATCCGCTTTCGGACGTCCTGCGCACGGTCAAACTGACGGGCGCTCTGTTCTTCCTGGTGGACGCGTCCTTTCCTTGGGGCGTGAACGTGCCGCATGCGGGCGCGTTCTCCCATATCATCCTGCCACGCGCCCCGCACATCGTGTCCTACCACATCATCCTGAAGGGCTCGGGATGGGCAAGCATTCGCGGCGTCACCTCCACGTGGTTCGAGGCCGGCGACGTGCTGGTGCTGCCGCATGGCGACCCCTATTCGATGCTCAGCGAACCCGGCCAGCCACCGGAATTCGACGTCGAAGCGACAATGGACTATTTCCGAGATATGGCAGCCGGCAGGCTGCCCTTCGTGACCAGGGAAGGCGGCGGCGGCGAGCCGCGCAGCGAATTCGTCTGCGGCTTTCTCGGCTGCGACATGCAGCCCTTCAATCCCGTGCTCTCCACCCTGCCGCGCCTGTTGCGGATTAAGCGGTCCCGCAACGGGCGCGAGGGCCTCCTGAGCCGTCTTATCGACCTCACGCTCGCCGAGGCGCGTCAGCCGCGGGTTGGCGGCGAGTCGATCCGGGTGAGACTGAGCGAACTGGTTTTTGTCGAGGTGATGCGCCAATATCTGGAGACCCTGCCGGCCCACGAGACTGGCTGGCTTTCAGGCCTGCGCGATCCTACAATCGGCAAAGTCCTGGCCATGCTTCATGAACAGCCCGCATATCCGTGGACCCTGAACGAGATGGCGAGCCGTGCCTGCATGTCGCGGGCAGCACTTGCGGCACGCTTCACTCATGTCGTGGGTCATGCGCCGATGCACTACCTGACGCTCTGGCGCATGCAGATTGCTGCGCGTCTTCTTGCAGATAGTTCCATGAAAGTAGCCGTGGTAGGCCGTGAGATCGGCTACGAATCCGAGGCCGCGTTTAGCCGCGCGTTCAAGAAAACCGTAGGTGTGTCGCCCTCGGCATGGCGCAAACAACGCCGTTGGAACTAGCGGATCCTGAGAATGTCGATCGGCCTGCATCGCAAACTCAAGGGCTTGAACCGCTCTGGTCGATTCAGCGGCTCAACGGTTCCGCCGATGTCGGGAACGTGCGCATTCTGCTCGTTCCGTTGAGCGAGACGAACATGAGTCTTCCACCCGCTACAGCCCTTCGAAACCGACCACCGGATGGCAGAAATCTGCATGACCACCTCATTCGCCACTCGCGCGATCGCGTTTGACGATATCAGCAATCGTATTCTTGCTGATCGCCAGATCTCGGGCGATCCAGCGATAGCTTCGGCCTTCCGCGATGAGCGCCAGTGCCTTCGGTGCGAGCTTGTCCGACTTGGCCGCTGACCGGGTTGCCGTCCGAGCTTTCTTCCACGCGCCTTGGCAGCGGCAAGGCCGGATTTCACGCGCTCGCTGATGAGATCGCGCTCGAACTCGGCAATAGATTGGCAACAGCAAGGCATTCGTCCCCTGCAGGGCGTGCTTGACACTCAGGCTTTCCGCAGCCTCACACCGGCGCCGCCCCCATTCTCGGGGATGAACTCGACGCCGGCCGCTTCAAGGGCGAGCCGCACAAAGTCTAGAGCCTCCAGGGAGCCGCCAAACTTCCCGGTCTCAAAGTTCGAGATTGTGTTTCGATGAACCCCCGCCGCCTTGGCCAGGTCTCGAAAGGGGAATACCATGCGAAAGACAACGCGCGCCGGAGCAGCCGGCGTGGGCATCTGAAAACGGCCAATTCGCTTCCTATATTGGCCGAAGGTGCAATCGCATAGGCGAGGGTGTCGCATGATCAGACTTGTCGTCAGTGCCCTGGTCGTCGTCGTGGCCAGAGCGGACCGTAAACCCTCTTCACCGCGAGGATTCCCGTCATGGCTAGAGAAGGGTCTCTGAGAAGATCGACATCGGTCTTGACAAGGGCTCGGCGGCTCGGACGAAAGATCCTGCGCTGGCTGGAGGGAGACAGCCGATCCCAACAGCTCAGAGACGAAGTTCTGTTTTGGAGACACTGGTTCTCCACTCAGGGATCATTCTGGCCAGAGGACTACAAGGAACGTCTAAAGGCGCCTTGCTACACCATGAAGGCCGTCCAGATGAAGGCCGCTCTGCTTCTCGACGACAAGCTGGGCTACAGCGGCAATGATCTGGAACAGCAAGAGGCGCAAGCCCTTCTTTCCTGCTGGTGCAGTCATGAGCGCGGATCCGATCGTTGAGCGTCTGTCATGACATTTTCTTCACCGGCGCCGGCCCGCTCCAGTTCATGGCGACAATCTCCGCCTGACGCTGTTTGTGAGGCAGCGCTCGACCTGCGACGGCAGCATCGAAAACGCGGTGGTGGCCAAGATCGTCGGCAGCCGCGCCGACATGCTCAGGATCGCCGCCGGAATCGTCCTTGGCTGCAATCAGGTGTCCACGCCAATAGGTCGGGTGAAAGCTACCTTCGTGGAGTTTCTGGAGGCGCCGAGGGAGCGGCACTGAGATTTCGCAAGCGAAACGATGCCCGGCTGCGAGAGTGGCCGGGTCTCCTATCCCAGTGAAGTCATTTTTGCCCGCTGCCTCACAGGCTTAGCACCGGCCGCAAGGACCATGGCCAGCCGAGGGCAGTTACATGGTCGTATGCCATCAGGAACACTTCCAGGCTCGGGAGCAAAAACAGGAAAGCTCCGGAAACAAGCATGAACAAGCAGAAACCAGACATGAAGGGATGTGTGCGGTCCAGCAACTCATAATAGGGTCAGCGGCGCTATCGAGGCCCGCGCGGTCACTGCACTAGGTTCCCGCTCAATAACACCGAGCTCTTCGTCGGCCACAAGTATCCCGAAGATCACCCTTTCGCGTCGATCGATCATCGGGATCGATTCACGGAATGGACGTAGTGCCTTTCCGGCCCGAACACACTCCTCAGAATCCCGATCGCCTGTAATAGCTTCCACGTATTCGCGGCGGCTGCGGCACAGCCTCAATGGGCGCGGACACGCGGACCAGAATATAAGCAGACCGATTAAGACGTACACGCCTCCAAAAATAAAGGAGGTATATGCGCGTCGAAACTGAAAACCACAAAGAGGGGGCCGAGTGAGGAAAACCTCATCATCAATGCCTGAAACGAGTCGCCCCAAAGCACAGCATACCCTAGAACTGGTACTAGGCTCGCAAACTGGGGCAGCTTCGTACGTGTGAACGAAGCAGCATATGTCCATCTCGGCCTGAATTTCACCAGCTTCATGTTGCGCCTAAATTTGTACGTAGAGATGATGCAGATGACGATTGTCCAAGAAAATCAATGGCGCTTGGCGGAGGGAGTGGGATTCGAACCCACGGTGGGCTTGCACCCACGCCGGTTTTCAAGACCGGTGCCTTAAACCGCTCGGCCATCCCTCCAACTAGTTGTTTTTGTTGCGCTATCTGTCTTGTGACAAAAGCCGCAAAAGGCCTTCTGCTACGCGCTTTGCAACTATTTGGCTTTTCGCTCGCTGCTTATAGCCAGCTGCAGCGCGGCGTCAACTTGCTCCGCTGCATCGGCCTGCATTCCCGGCATGACATGGGAATAAAGGTCGAGCGTTATGCCGATGCTCGAATGGCCGAGGCGTTCGCTGGCCACCTTGGGATGAACACCGGCCGACAGCATCTGCGAGGCGTGGGTATGCCGCAGGTCATGGAACCGGATGCGGGGCAGGGTGGTCTTGCCAACAACGCGCACCCATTCGTGGGTAAGCGACCTCGGCTGCAAGGGCGCGCCGTCGACCTGGGCAACCACGAAGCTGTCGCTATCGGGACGAAGCCCAAGGCGTAGCTGTTCCTCGGCCTGCCGCGCTCGATGCGCTTTCAGTTCGGCACAGTGCTAGCCGACAGGGCTACGGTCCTGGCCCGGCCTGACTTCGGCTCCTTGTAGCGGACCCCGTCCTTTGTCTGCTCGGCGCTCTCGGTGACCGCGAGCTGCCGGCGATTGTCGCCAAGTTCGAGACGACGCCAGCGCAAGGCAAGGATCTCGCCGCGCCGCAGACCACACGTCACCGCAAGCAATACCGGAATGTACATGCGTGTGGGCCGAAGCGTTTCGAGTAGGATGGCCGTCTGGCCGACATCGTACGCCAGCATCTTCTTCCGTTCCACCTTCGGCGGCGTTGTCGACACCGCAGGGTTTCGGGTCAGCCGCTCCCATGTCACCGCCTGGCTCAATGCCTTGATCAGCACACGGCGGTAGTGATGGACAGTACGAGGGGAGAGCGGCGGAAGGGGCTTCGACGCCTCGCCGTCCTTCTTCTTGCGATGGTCAACGCTGTCGAATTCCGCATTGGCGCGCGCGCGTTCGCCCTTTGCGACCAAGCTCTCATCCTGGTGCTCCAATTGAGGTGGATCGCATGATCAGCCATTTCGGCGCCCCGCTCGGCCTCGCCAAAAGTCGAAGCCCAAGGCACATAAAAGGTCACGATCTCGAACTGATTTGGAGCCATTCGAAGAGCCGCGTCGAATTCCGCCTTGGCGCGCGCGCGTTCGCCCTTTGCGACCAAGCTCTTGGCGAGAACGGCATGCGCTTCGGCATCGGCCGGATCGAGCGCGACTGCACGTTTAGCGGCTTCGGCGGCAATACGCCGAGGTCTGCTTGGTGCTGCCACGAGCTGCCCTTAATCCGAAGGTAGCTCGTGACGTTTCATCATGCCCTCTCCGCGATTTTGGGGTAGATTGAAGACCTTAGCGTTCCGGTCGCCACGAACCGGGGAGAGGGCCATGGACATTGGCGCGTGGCTGCGCGATCTGGGGCTGGGACAGTACGAACAGGCGTTCCGCGAGAACGACATCGATGGCGACGTCCTAGCCGACCTCACCGCCGATGATCTGAGCGGACTTGGCGTCGTCTCGATCGGCCACCGCCGCAAGTTGCTCGCCGCCATCGCCGCCGTGCGCGCGGACTCGCCTCCAGCCATGTCCCCATCCATCCAGCCACAGAGCACGATCTCCGGGACAGTGGCCCTGCCGTCCCCTGAGGCGGAGCGGCGCCAACTCAGTGTGATGTTCGTCGACCTCGTCGGCTCCACGGCGCTCGCCGCGCACCTGGACCCCGAGGACATGCGCGAGGTGATCGGGACCTACCACCGCCGCATTGCCGAGACAGTTGGTCGCTTCGGCGGCTTCGTCGCGAAGTACATGGGCGATGGAATCCTGGTCTATTTCGGCTGGCCCCAGGCCGACGAGGCCGATGCCGAGCGCGCAGTACGCGCCGCCTTGGCCACGCTGGAAGCGGTTGGCCAGATTGCGCCCGCCGATGAGCGGTTGTCCGCACGCGTCGGCATCGCCAGTGGCCTCGCCGTCGTGGGCGACCTGCTGGGGGCCGGGGCCGCACAGGAGCAGGCTGTAATCGGTGATACCCCGAACGTTGCCGCGCGGCTACAATCCCTTGCTGATCCTGGATGCGCAGTGATCGCCGCGGAAACACGGCGGCGCATCGGCGGCCTGTTCGAGTGCCGCGAGCTTGGTGCGGTTCACCTTAAAGGGCTAACCGGCCCTGTCCGCACCTGGCAGGTGCTTGGCGAGGCCATGGTTCAGAGCCGCTTCGACGCGATGCATCCGGCCGCCCTCACGCCGCTGGTCGGGCGCGATGACGAGCTCGATCTGTTGCTGCGCCGCTGGCGGCAGGCGAAGGGCGGCGAAGGGCAGGTCGTGCTCATCGCCGGCGAGCCCGGCATCGGCAAGTCCCGCTTGATCGCTGCGCTCGAGGAGCACGTAGCTGGAGAGATGCATCTCAAACTCAAGTACTTCTGCTCGCCCCATCACCGTGAGAGCGCCCTCCAACCGATCACCGCACGCTGGAAGACCGAGGTAGGCTTCGTGGACGGCGAGCCTGCGGAGGCTCGGCTCGTCAAGCTGGAAACCCTGCTACACCCACTCGCCGCCTCGCATGAGCTGGCGCTCATTGCCGAGATGCTCGGCGTGCCGGGTGGCGAGCGGTACCCGCCACTGGCTCTCAGCCCGGAGCGCAAGAAGGAGCAGACCTTCGGGGCACTGCTTCACATTCTCGATGAACGGGCCCGCCGATCCCCCGTGCTGATGCTGTTTGAGGACGTGCATTGGGCCGATCCAAGCTCGCTGGAGCTGTTGGACAGGTTGATCATGCGCTTGGCCTCGCTGCCAGTGCTGGTGGTCATCTCCTTCCGGCCGGAGTTTGAGGCGCCCTGGGTCGGTCTGGCGGGCGTGACCTTGATGGCGCTGAGCCGTCTCAGTCCGCGTCAAGCCGCGACGCTCGCCTCTCAGGTGGTCGTGGGCCGCGCATTACCGGCCGGAATGCTGGATCGGATCGTGGCGCAGACCGACGGTGTGCCCCTGTTCATCGAGGAGTTGACCAAAGCCGTGCTGGAGAGTGCCAGCCAGCCCGATGCTGCTGTCTCGGCGCTTCCGATCCCGAGCACTTTGCAGGCTTCACTGACCGCTCGGCTGGATCGGCTGCCGGCCGCCAAGCAGGTGGCGCAGATCGGCGCGGCACTCGGCCGGGAGTTCAACCATGAGCTGCTGGCCGCCGTGGCGGGACTACCCGAGGCAGCGTTGGCGCAGGGACTGGAGGAGCTCGTCAATTCTGGTCGCGTTCCGGCGGGGCACGCCGCCCGAGGCGACCTACACGTTCAAGCACGCGCTCGTGCAGGACACCGCCTACGTGAGCCTCCTGCGTGGCACACGCCAGAAGTTGCACGCCCGGATCGCCCAGGTACTGGAAGAGCGCTGGCCGGAGGTGGTCGAAACCCAGCCTGAGCTGCTGGCCCATCACTTTACCCAGGCGGAACTGACCGAGCGGGCTGCGGACTACTGGCAGCGGGCCGGAGAACGCACCTTCCGGCGCTCGGCCGTTGCGGAAGCCATCGGCCATCTCACCCGGAGCATTGACCTCGTGCGGACCTTGCCCAAGAGCCGCGCCCGGGCAGAGCGCGAACTTCATCTTCAGACTATGGTTGGTCAGGCGTGCATTGCCCGGTACGGCCACGCAGCACCTGAGACCGCCTCCGCTTTCGCCCGGGCGCAGGAGTTGGTAGAGGCCGTAGGCGACGCATCACAACAGTTTCCTGTGCTGTATGGGTTCTGGGCTGTCCAATTCGTACGCATGGCGCTTCCCGAGCAGCAGAAGCTGGCCAGGCAAATTCTCGCCTTGGCCGAGCTGCACCCAGACCCGGAGCGGCTGTGCTTGGCGCACCGGATGTGCGGCGCGACAGATGAGGTGGGGGGCGAGCTGCTCGCCGCCCGCGAGCACCTCGAGTGTGCCGTTGCGCTGTACGACCCGGAACGGCATGGTTCGACGGCCTTTGTTTTTGGCCAGGACCTTGGCGTGTCCGCGCTCGCCCACCTGACCTGGGTGCTGTGGCTGCTGGGCTACCCGGATCAGGCATCCCGCCGACAAGCCGAGGGATTGGCCTTAGCCCACCGGGTCGGCCATAAGAACACCCTCGGGTTTGCCCTGATGTACAGCGCGCTGGTGGGGGCTTATGGCCGCGACGACAGCGCGGCCGCAGCGCATGCGGCGGCGTTGCTGGAGCTGGCCCGGGAACACAAGTTGGATCTATGGGCCGCCAGCGCGACGGTGGTCCAGGGCTGGGCCATGGCTCGCCACGGTCAGGAGGCCGCCGGGATAGAAGCGATCCAGCGCGGGCTTGCGGATTGGGAGAAGAGCGGCGCGGCGTGGATGCGTCCGTTCTTCCTGGGCCTGCTGGCCGAGGCTTGTGCCCTCTCGGGGGACATGCAACGGGGGCTCGGTGCACTGGATGAGGCTCTGGCAGTGGTCGAGGGGACAGGGGAGCGTTGGCCGGAGGCCGAACTGTATCGCTTGCGCGGGCAGCTTCTGGCAGCCCTGCCGGACGGAAGACCAGATGAGGTGAGCGCCGCATTTGAGCACGCGATCGAAATCGCCCGGCGTCAATCCGCGAAGTCCTGGGAGTTGCGTGCGGCCACCGGTCTTGCCCGGCTCTGGCGCGACCAAGGTAAGCCTGCCCACACCCTGCTCGTGCCCGTGAATGAGTGGTTCTCCGAGGGCTTCGAGACCCCCGACCTGAGAGAGGCCAAGGCGTTTCTCGACACCCCGAGGTGACTCAAGTCAGCTCGATGTCACTAGGGATGGACTTTCTTAATGTACTATCCAGTGGTAAATTTTACTCTCTCGCGGTTGGAGAGGGAGGAGGGCATGTCCACAACGGCGTCTCTCGAAGCGTTACCGGACCCTGTCGTAATAGACACCGAGAACGGGCAAATGACCGGCAGTACCAAGGTCAAATACACAAAAGAATCGTCATACGTCATCTGGCATCGCTGGAAGCCGGGCGATTGGACCAGAAAAAAGATCCCGGTCTCTGACGCTTCCGACCCGGCCAATTTTCATGGCGAATTCGATTCGCCCGATCTCGAGCCCGGCGATATTTACGAAGCGGCGCTGTGGGACAAGGGCGTCGACCCGAATCGTCTCCCGACCAACGTCGACCGCCCGCCGCAAGCGCATGCCGCGATCGCGGTTTTCGCATTGAGAAAGCGGCCCGAGCAAAGGTCGTTCCTGCGGGATGAGAACATGCGTACCGGCGGCACGTATCGCGAGCACGATGTTTTCACGAGCGTGCCGGTGCGGGCCGTGATGGCCGTCAGCACTAGCGCGCCTCAGGCGGACACCAACGGAATCTACTCGTTCAACCAAATGGACGCCTTGACCTATGAACTGGAGAACGAGAGCTTTAACCTACAGCTATTCGAGCTGCTTCCGGGCACGCACTATTTCGAAATGGTTCGGCTGACCGACAGGTTCGGCAACTGGCAATTTCTGATGAGTGAATTCACCACGCTCAAGCGTCGCATTCGCGTAAAGCCCACTGAAATCCTCGTTCACGACGACAGCGATCCCGGATCGACGGGCGAAGGCGTATTCAGATGCATACTGCAGACCGGCAAAGGTGACGACCAGTCCCAGTGGCGAAACCGCGGGGAAACTTCAGTTACGAACGGCGATTTTGGCGATAACGCCGCGCTGCCCGAGGTGCCCGCCGAGATCGAGATTGGTCCCGAGCCTGTCGCCCGCGCCGATGTCGCAGCCCGCGTGCATGCCTCGGGCGAGGACGACGACCGGTCCTACTTCGACATTGGTGCCTTTGAAGCCGCCTCGGGCGCGAATGAACTGAATATTCCTCAAAACACGACCGACGAAACCGTCATCGAAGCCAGCGACGAGATTTACGCCGATCTCGGGGACAGCCTGACGTTCACGATGAAATACAAATACTGGATCGAATATTTTTGAAAGGCCACTGGCCCAGCCTTTTAGCGCTCCTTTCCGAATGCCTATCGGTAAACACGCTCCGCCGCGACATTGGTTCCCATAATGGACCATGGAGAAATGGCGCGCTGGACGAGATTTGATCCTACTGTCTGTTTCGAACGCAAACACATGTCTGCTTTCTTGGCCTCGTTCCCGAAAAGCCGCTAGTCCGTTCACGGCCCCCGTCCGGTCGGACGGCAAGGCGCCGCGAAACAGTCGTTGAAACGATCAAGGGCCGACGCCGGAGGCGGCCCTTCACGTTTCAAATGCTCTGCTCTAGGACGTAAACTCATAAATTCCGGATCGGGCTCAGAACTGGTATTGCGCCAGGGCGCTCGGCCTCGACAACGCCATCATCGACGGCGAGACGATCGTTACCAACGAGGCCGGCCTGCCCGACTTCGCCGCGCTGCAGAAGGCGATCACCCGGCGCCAGCACGATCTCTATCTCGTCGCGTTCGATCTCTTGCACCTAAACGGGCACGACCTGCGCGACATGGCGCTCGAGGAGCGTCGCGATATCCTGCACGGGCTGATCAGGCCGGGCGAGCGCATCCAGTTCAGCGAGGCGATGCCGGGGGAATCGGATGCGCTGTTCTACCTGATCGACAAAGCGGGGATGGAAGGCATGGTCTCGAAGCGCCGCGGCAGCAAGTACCGCAGCGGCGAAACCAGGCAATGGCTGAAGACCAAGAGCTTTGTCGTCAGCGAGCTCGAGCTGCTCGGCGTGCAGCGCGAGAGCGGCAAGGCGGCGTTTGCGCTGCTGGCCGAGCCGGACACCCGCAGATATGTCGGGTCGGCCTTCATCACCTTCCCCATCGACATCCGCGAACGGTTGTGGAAGCGGGTCACTGAACATGCCGGGCCGCCGCCCAGGGGCATGAAGAAACGGCCGGCGACGCAGTGGGTCCAGCCGGGGCTGAAGCTGCGCATCAAGCACCTCAGGGGCGAGCACAAGCTGCGCCATGCCTCCCTGCTGGGTTTAGGTAACGAAAGCTAATATTGCTTTGCGCTAATGGAACCGTTTGATCGGGCGCGACTTATCAGGCCCATGAGCACACGCGGCACGAACTTCTTTTATAAGTGGCTTAGCAACAACCTGCCCGCTATCGTGCGGGCCGATGTGATCTCGGTCAGTGAACTGGCACATAAACTATTCGCCGACGCCAAGTCTCTCGGAATTAGCAGAACCGAGATAGAGGAAGACACCGGCGGCGTTCATGAGGCGATCCTGGACGCGATCGTTCATCATGACGCGGGCGTAGTTGGCTGATCCCTGTCGCCGCCCTCTAGCCGCTCGATGGTCTCGGTGATCGCCTTGCATAAAAGCTCGCGTGAGCGACGGACTAGAGGGGCCGGCCACGCAGGCCATTGCGGAGGATGGAGTTGCCGGCGCCACTGCAAATAAGCGTCTCGAAGCGGACGGGGATGGATATCCCGTCCCTTGTCACGGCCTTGTCATAACGGTGTCAAAGCCATCTTCACACATTTTAGCGCCGCCCCCGAACCGCTTGGCCGGATTCGGGGGAGCCGGACTGCGTCTGCTCCGTCGTGGTGCCGTTGCCCTGCCCAGCCGTGAACAGCGTGCGGATCGACCCCGTAAGTATGTTGTCGTCGGGGGCGGAAGTGGTCGGGCCAACAGGCGCGGCCGGCTGATTGACGCGGTCTGAACCATAGTGGTCGCTGCCGGCAAAAGCGCTGCCCGTGGCAAGCGCAACAGCTGCAACAACTATGTGGTCGTAGTCAGCTTTTTCATTGGAGATACTCCCTAGACGTAAACACGCCCCCGGGCCTCGTAAAACTTGAGCCTCATATGGTCCCTCTGGCGGCTCGCGACGGAGTCAATCGCCCAAAGGACCGCAATGCTGCGCCATCGTGACGTTCGAAGTGGCGCGATTACGCGGGGAGGGACGCGGTGCGGGAATGACCGCCTAAACATTTCGCAACGTGATATTGAAAACAGCCTGGGGCTAATCGAAGACCGAGTTTTCTGGGAACTTTTCTTAGCTCCAAACATTCCTGATCGTTTGGGAAGGGGGGCAATACATGAAACAAAGTTTTTTTCCTGATGATCTTGGTGAAGCAGGATCGCTCTTGGACGAGAGGGGCTGCGAGTTCCAGGTTTCGGATCCCGTCCTCACCAATGAGTTTGAAGATTTCTTCGAGAATGCCGCACTCGCACTTCACTTGGTGGGGAAAGACGGGACCATCCTGCGCGCCAATCGTGCAGAGCTGGAAATGTTGGGATATAGGGCCGAGGAATATGTTGGCCGCAACATTCGCGAATTTCATGCGGATTCGGAAGCGATTGAAGACATATTGAACCGCTTGGCCCGGCGGGAGCAAGTTCAACACTACCGCGCACGGTTGCGCGCCAAAAATGGTTCGATCCGCTGGGTAGAAATAACATCCAACGTTCGCGCAGCAGGCGACCGCTTCCTCAATACGCGCTGTATCACCATCGATGTGACCGAAAAGGTTAAGGCGCAAGAGTTGGTACTCGAACAGGAGCAGCGGCTTGCCATCACCTATGAGAACGCTGGCACAGGAATCGTGGAAGCAGACGCCGAAGGCCAGTTGTTGCGGGTAAATTCCCATCTATGCAAACTATTGGGCTACACACCGGAAGAGCTGATTGGACGATCCATTTTCGATTGCACCTTTCCCGCCGACGCTGAAGCAGATCGCGAAAAGTATCGACGGCAAGTGGCTGGCGAGATTGACAGCTACACGATGGAAAAGCGGTTTGTCTGCAAGAATGGGTCAATTGTTTGGGCTGTTGTGAATTCCTCAAGCGTTCACGACGGCAACGGGCAGTTTCGCTATGCCGTACGGGTGCAGCACGATATCAGCAAGCGCAAGCGGATTGAGGCGGCGCTTGCCGAACGGGCCGAGCAACAGGCCGCGATACATCAATTCACCGAAATGCTGCAGCATGCACGCACGCGAGAGGACATGTATGAGCCGGCGCTCGATGCAATCCAACGCGCGCTCCAATGCCAGCGTGCTTCGATACTGCTGTTAGATAACAACGGGCACATGAAGTTTGAGGCTTGGCGCGGTTTATCGGATACTTATCGCCTTGCGGTAGAAGGACACTCGCCTTGGTCAACGGAGAGCCAAAATCCGCAGCCCATCTGTGTCGGCGATACAGAGAAAGCGGATTTTCCGGAACAGTTAAAACAGGCAATCCGGGCTGAAGGTATACGCGCGGTTTGCTTCGTTCCAATTATGGAAGGTGGACGACTCCTCGGCAAGTTCATGGCCTACTTCGATCAGCCGCAGAATTATTCGGAAGAGCAGATTGAAGTGGCCCGGAACATTGCTCGTCAGCTCGGTTTCGGCATTGAGCGCATAAAGGGCGAAAATGCCGCTCAAAGGCTGGCGGCGATCGTGGAGTCTTCCCATGACGCGATCGTCAGCAAGGATTTGAATGGGATCATTTTAACATGGAACCGAGGTGCTGAGCGCCTGTTCGGCTATTCAGCCTCCGAGGTAGTAGGCAAGCCCATCACCATAATCATCCCCCAGGACCGACTACCGGAGGAACCGCTAATTCTGGGCCGCATACGCAACGGTGAGCTTGTCGATCATTTCGAAACGATCCGGCGCCGCAAGGACGGGTCCCTGGTGGATATTTCTCTCACAATATCGCCGGTGCGAGACGCAACGGGCCGTATCGTGGGCGCGTCCAAAATTGCTCGAAATATAACTGAGCAAAAAATCGCCGAAGCAGAGGTGCGCGACAGTCAACGCCACCTTCAGGATTTGCTCGCCGCCATCCCCGCTGCAATCTATACAACCGATCAGCACGGCAAGATCACATATTTCAATGAAGCCGCGGTCCACCTCGCGGGCCGCACACCGGAGATCGGCAGTGATCAATGGTGCGTCACTTGGAAGCTCTATTGGCCCGATGGAACGCCGCTTCCTCACGACGAGTGCCCAATGGCTGTTTCTCTTCGCGAAGGGCGACCAGTTCGGGGAGTTGAGGCGATCGCCGAGCGGCCGGACGGCACCCGGATTCCGTTCATTCCTTATCCGACGCCGATGCGTGATGCCGCTGGGAAAATCATTGGCGGCATTAACATGCTGGTTGACGTAAGCGAGCGCAAGCAAGCCGAAACGCAACAGCGAGTCCTGCTCAACGAACTCAACCATCGCGTTAAAAACAACATGATGATGTTGAAGTCCTTGCTTTCGGTGGCGGCGAGGGAGAGCCAAAATTCCGAAGCCCGCAAGACGCTGGAGGAGGCAAGCAAACGGGTCGCAACCATGGCTGCGGCCCAACGCGTGCTCTATGACACGCCAGACGCCTCCAATTTCAGCGCACCGCTGTTCCTCGAGGCGATCTGCGAAACCGCGAAGCCCATGTTTCCAGCGAACATTCAATTAGTTTGCAGCGCCGATCCCATCCAATTGCCGAACGATATCGCGATGCCGCTTGCCCTTATAATCAATGAGCTTTTGATCAACGCGGTCAAACATGGATCAACGGCCAAGGCAAGCGCGACCATTCGGGTTGGCATTAGGCAGAATGGTCGAAAGCAGGTGTTGACGGTCGAGGATGAAGGTCCAGGTTTCGATCTGGGTGCCGTGCGTCATTCCTCGTCGGGCTTGCGGCTCGTTGAGGGTTTGGCCGGACAGATTCGTGGAACGTTGGAAGTGGCACGAGATCCGTCTCGTTGCGTGGTGATTTTTTCTCAGGCTCCGGGAGAGAACGGCATTGAAGTCAAGAACGGCAATATTTGAGACGAGCCGAACGGGAGATTCCAGCGGGACTTTCAGACCTCGGTTGGTCTTCTCCAGAGAAGATGAGATCGGTTCAGAAGCGAGATTTTCCGGCAAGCCATCTATAATGATCGTCGAAGACGACTACCTGATTGCGCTTGACGTCGAGGCAGGCCTCAGCGACGCCGGGTTCGTGCTGGCTGGGATAGCCAGCACAGCCGAGGAGGCCATCACAATTGCGCGTTCCGCTCGGCCTGCGATTGCCCTGATGGATATCCGCTTGCTTGGCAAGCGGGACGGAATAGATGCGGCGTTGGAACTATACCGGGATTACCGTATACGATGCGTCTTTGCGACCGCGCACGCTGACCGCGACGTGAAGCTTCGGGCCGAAGCGGCAAGACCACTCGGGTGGGTTCAGAAACCCTACTCGACTGCGATGCTGATCGAAGCCATTCAAAAGGGCTTTCAGGAGCTCGGCGAAGAAGGCTGATCCGCCGCACGACTTCGGTCGTGCGCGAGCAAGAAGCTCGCTCTGCGCCAAGCCGCACAAGCACCGGCCTCCCTCTTTTGCAGAACTTGACGCCGCGCCATCGCAGAGGCCATCCTCGACGCGATCGTCCATCACGACGCCGGCTTGGCCGGCGTGGTTAGCCGCTCGAAAGGTTCAATGATGGCTTTGACGAGCGCTTCGGCCTCGTGGACCGGCTCGGGACCATAGAGCAGCAGGACAGCTTCTTTCGCCATGCGAACCACTTTGAGGGCGGCCCAGGCGTTGCGGATGTTTCTCTTGGGCTTCCATGGTTCCTCGCTGAGATGGACTGTCTCAGCGTCAACCGTGAAGGCGAGGCCCTGTTCCGTCAAAGTCTAACGACTGGGAAAGCGCACTGTAAACCACGTGCGGTAACAGTTGATTCAACCATTGCTGGTATTTTAGAGAGTGTGGTAGCGGCTCCGACAGTAGCGCGGGTTGGCGAATTGCCGGAGCCGCCTGCGCAGCCCCTTGGGGTAAGACCGCGCCGTCCTATTCTGGGACAGCGCGGTCAACGATTGGTTAAAATTTTCCGAAACTGATTAAGAGCATGGTAATTGAATCGCGGTTTTGCGAGTCAATCTTCGCGGCGACCATAGCCACATACGCCATGCGACGCTGCTGGGTTTCGGGGATGAGGACTAGAGAGGCCGCCGGCACGCATCATGGCGCGAGCGATCGCTAGCTGTGCCTCGACCTTGGCGTTTTCCTTTTGCGTCATGTTGTCGGCGGCGATCAGCCGGCGCAGCGAGCGCATGATTTCTCCGCGGGTCCAACCTGCCTCCAGCATGCAATCGACAATGGCCTGAAACCCCGGCTCCATCGCCTCTTGGCAGTCGATTTCCCGGTCCGCGTAATCGTGATGACGCCTTGGCTTTTGGACAATCATAGATAGCGCTCCCCTTCACTGCGGTGTTCGAAGCAGAACCAATGCGGCGGCTGCTTAGGCTTGGCGAAGCCCCAGCCGGCATGCTTGCCGCACCCAAGATGTTCGCAGAAATGATGCTGGACGCCTAGCGCGGTCATCTGATCTGGCCTCGGCAGGCGAATTTCATCACTCAAGGCATGCGGTCCGGGGGTAGTGGGTCAGTTTGAAATCGTCCCGTCAACACTATCTAAATTAAGCACGGATCGCTTTGGCAGTGGCCTCTGCGCGCGGGCGAGAAGTTGCTCTCAGACCTAGTCCCATATGATCGCATTCGATCTTCATGAGAAATTCGACAGCGTCGTCTACGATCCAGTCTCGGCGAAGCCGCCCTGCCGCCTCAAGTAGATACGGGTCATATTCATCTGCGAAGGGCTTATGGTCCCAAACCTCGCCTTTCGCGAGCAAGCCTATCGGGTCCCACTCGGAAAAGCCGATATCTCGCAAGCAGGAAAGCTTCAAAGGGCCATGCATTTCCACCGTCGTGGTTCTCCCTGATCAACAGCGCCGAAATTGTGGGAACGCCTATTTTCGCGTTTCGCAGATTTCAAACTAACCCACTACCGCTCCGTGGCTTCAGACTGAGTGGAAACATTCCACAAGCCGTCTTGACGTTCAAGAAAAATGTTCCTTATTCGTTCTCATGGCGCACGAACCGATCGACACCCTGGGAAAGGCGACCCGGCATAACATGCTGGTCAAGGCCGAATGCAGTTGCGGCAACGTCCGCTACCATCGCTCTGCCGACCTGATGATGGTGTTCGGCGGCGGCAGAGATCCACAAACTCTCAATTTCAGCTGCGACCGGTGCAAGCCGTCGATCAAGATCGCGCTGTTGGAAGTTCATCCGGAACACCTGCCGAAACCCCTCATGATCCACAAGCCGATGAAGGTCGGCGGCAAGATCGAGTGGTTCGTCGAGCGGTTCCGAGGGTGAGCGAACGCCTAAAGGTCCGGTTCGCGTATCAGCGCGGCTGGCAGGTCGTGGACGGCAGCGCGATCCTGAGCACCTTCCAGAACAAGGAGGGAGCTTTTCAATATGGACCAATGACATTCCCATGGTGTCAGCAAGTTCCTGCTGAGTCAGCGGCATTTCCAAAGGCCGCTTCCAGACCTCGCCTCCGAAGTCAGTTACGGCGAGCCTTGAGCGCACGTGCGAGGAGCCGGGTGGCCGCTCGGTGCCGGAGCCGGTGAAGGCATGGAATCGCGCCTTCGCCGAGAAAAGGCCAGCGTCGCCGCCTGGGAAGATTTCAGGGAAAGGCTCGACGAGCAGCGCCGTCTGGTCGGTCATGACGCCAAAGAGGCCGAACACTCCGCTGGCTGTGATAACATTCGGGAGATCGGAATGCGCATCTTTGCCATTCCCGCTCATACGCTCCAAGGCATGGCGGTGAAGCTCCGCGCGCGCGACAGGATGGGCCTTGAGGATTTTGACGATCCAGACGAGGCGCTGTTCTCCATCGCTGCGGATGTCCGGCGGCTGGCGGGCGAGGTCGCGTCATAACGCTTAAGGAGGTCCGCAGAAGGGCGAACTGAAAATCGTAAACGTTACGAATTTGGCCCGGCGGCTTTGGGGCCTTTTTCCATGGTGAGAACGGCAGGTGAACAAGCTGCTACGTTTTTTGCAACGCAACGCTACGGTACGGAACAGGACAGCCTAACACCCACGTCGCTCGATTGCCCGCAAACCCTTGACAGGCATTGACTTGCCGGCATGCATCGGGATAGCCAGGGACGCCTGCAACCGAATTTCAAGACCGGTGCCTTAAACCGCTCGGCCATCCCTCCATCGTGATTTTTCAACCACTTGGATGCTCGTGCTGATCTCAACTCATACCTGTTGGCACTGCTGCGCCACCTGGAGATCGTTCGCGCTTCATTGCTCTAGTGCGCCTAGCGAAGTCCTGTCAACCGGCCGTTGCCCGTTCCTGCCAAGGGCAGGGCATGGCGCTTGACGGCGGGGCTGAAAGCAAGCCGAACAGCGCAGCGCCGAAGGTCGAAAGCGGTAATTTTTCACAGCGATCACCGGGACGGTTTGTGCCACAATCTCGCCCGGTTCCGACCACAATCGGTTAATACGGTGATAAACAATTCCTGTGCACAAGGGATTGCGAATCAAGGTGGCGCTAGCGTTTGTCGAGTGGGTTTGGGCCCGCCGACGATCAAGTTGCGGTGCCTTTGTTGAGAGGGGACAACCAAAAAATGCAAAGCACGGCGCGCCCGCGTCTTCGTCGCGCTTCCGCGTTCGCCTTGTTTGCCCTGTCGGCTGCCTTGCTGGCGGCTTGCGCCGCGCCGCCACAGCCGAAGGCGATGGTCAACAAGAAACCCCGCTCGAAGGAATATTTTTCCGAATCCGAATACGGCGTGAAGGCCAGCCCGCGCGTCACCTTCAAGATGTCGGGCCTGCAGCGTGGCGGCGGACGCGACCAGCTCGGCAAGCCCTATCAGGTGCGCGGCAAGTGGTATTACCCGAAAGAAGACAAGCGCTATGCCAAGATGGGTCTCGCCTCCTGGTATGGCGAAGCCTTCCACGGCAGGCTGACCGCCAATGGCGAAGTCTACGACATGACACACCTGACCGGCGCACATCCAACAATGCCGCTGCCGAGCTATGCGCGCGTCACCAATCTGAAGACCGGCAGCTCGGTCATCGTGCGCGTCAACGATCGCGGTCCTTACCATGACGGGCGCATCATCGATGTTTCGAAGCGCGCCGCCGAAATGCTCGACTATGCCAATATTGGCACGGCCAAGGTGAAGGTCGAATACATCGGTCGGGCGCCGCTTGACGGTAATGACGATCAGTACCTGATGGCCTCCTACAATCCAGGCAACAGGGTGCCCGATCCGTCGGACGGCCTGCCGACCGGTGTCATGATCGCCATGAATGGGCCATCGCCGAGCAGGGCGGTGGGCGCGGCCGCCGCTCCATTTCCCGGTCAGTTGACGAGTTCCGCATCGTCACAGCCTGTCATTGCGGCGCAGGCGCCAGCCTTCGGCAATGTGATGCTGCCCGATTTCGGGCCGATCGTGCCCGAACGCCCGCAGATCAATCTGCCGGCGCAATCGCCGTTCAGCGTAGCGTCGCTGTCCTACGCGGACGAACGCGTGCAGCGCGCCTCCAATGTCTTTGCCGCGCTGGATGGCGCCGGCATGTCGCCTGCCGAAATCCTTCGATCGTGGAAGCGGCAAGCTCCTCCGGCCGCTTCGCCCACGGACTATATCGCGGCGGGCTCGTACGAGGATGCCGCCGAGGCGCAGCGTGTGGCAGCCCGGCTTTCCAGCTTCGGCAAGACCGAAATCCAGCGCTCCGAATTCGAGGGCAAGGACTGGTCCTCGGTCAACCTCTATCCGTACGGCCATGGCAGCCTGGACGAGATGCTGCAGGCGGCATGGTCGCATGGCGCACCGGACGCGCTCGTGGTTCGGAACTGACCGGTAAAACCTGAAGTTTTGCCCTGTTGTCCATCGCGCGGTTGATCGGCCGGGACAAAGCCTGATAGCCTAGAGCTTGCCCAGAAATACCGGCTGACAGGTCGAACTTCTCATGAAATCTCGCTTCGCCGCGCCTCTCGCCGGGCTTCTGGGTTTTGGCCTCCTGCTGCTTTCGCCGACTCCGGCCGCGGCGCAGCTTTTCGAGACCAAGGCCGCGCAGGCCTTCATGATCGATGCCGAAACCGGAACGGTGCTGTTTTCCAAGGATGCCGACAGGCCGATTCAGCCGGCCTCGCTGGCCAAGCTGATGACGATGGAGGTGGTGTTCAACGCCATCAAATCGGGGCGCGTGACGCTCGACGACACATTCGTGGTGAGTGAAAACGCATGGCGCACGGGCGGGGCGCCATCCGGGACGTCGACAATGTTTGCCAAACTGAAGTCAACGATCCGGCTTGAAGACCTGATCCAGGGCGTGACGGTTCAGGCCGCCAATGACGGCTGCATCATCATCGCCGAAGGTTTTGCGGGATCGGAGGCGAATTTCGCGACTGAGATGACCGAGCGCGCAAGGCAGATTGGCCTCGAGAAATCGACATTCGTCAATTCAACCGGTCTGCCGGCCGACGGTCAGCAAACGACGGTTCGAGAGCTTGCGCTTCTGGCCCTGCATATCTGGCGCTCGTACCCGGACCTCTATCGCTATTACGGCCAGAAGGATTTCACCTGGAACAAGATCACCCAAAGGAACCGCAACCCGCTGCTGGCGATGGATATCGGCGCCGACGGCCTGGCGATCGGCAGGAGCGAGGCATCAGGCTTCGGCGTCGTCGGCTCGGTCAGCCAAAGTGGCAGGCGGGTCATTGCGGCGATGAGCGGCCTGGCAAGCGACCGCGAGCGCGCCGAGGAAGCGCGAAAGCTGCTCGACTGGGGACTTCGTTCCTTCCAGAAGACCGAGATTTTCGCCAAAGACGAGGTGGTCGGCGAGGCCCAGGTTTTCGGCGGTGCGAAATCCGGCGTGGCGCTGAAGGCAAAAGCGCCCGTGGTCATCTTCCTGCCCATCGCCAACCGCGACAAGCTGACCGCCAAGATCGTCTATGACGGGCCGGTTCCAGCCCCGGTGGAGGAGGGGCAACCAGTGGGTGCGCTGCGGGTCTGGATCGGTGATACGCTGAGCCAGGAGACGCCGCTTTTCGCGGCCGAATCGATCGGCGTCGGCTCGCTGCCGCAACGCGCGCTCGATGCTGCCAAGGAACTGGCCGTGGGCTGGCTGCGTTAATGCGTGTCGCCCAAAAGTGCTCAGCGGTTTGAGGCGACGACACGCATGAAAAGGGCCTAAAGCGCGTCGCATCTCTTCAGACGCGACGCGGTTTGGCACGGTGGCGTGGACCTTTTCTCAAGTCAGGACTATTACGGTCCCGCAGCATGGATATAGGCTTTGGTGCACGGATTTTTCATCACCTTCGAAGGTGGAGAAGGGGCAGGCAAGTCGACGCAGATCGAGCGGCTGGCCAGTAAGATGCGCGCCAAGAAATACGATGTCCTTGTCACGCGTGAACCGGGCGGCTCGCCGGGCGCGGAGGCGGTCAGGCATGTCCTGCTTTCCGGCGCTGCCGAGCCATTCGGCCCCAGGATGGAGGCGCTGCTTTTCGCCGCCGCGCGTTCCGACCATGTCGAGCAGGTCATCCGGCCGGCCGTCGAACGCGGCTCGATCGTGCTTTGTGATCGCTTCATGGACTCCTCGCGCGTCTACCAGGGCGTCACCGGCGGCCTCGATCCGGCGTTCATGGGCGCGCTGGAAAAGGTCGCCATCAACGGCATGGTGCCCGACATGACGCTGATCTTCGATATCGACCCGGCCGAAGGGCTGCGGCGCGCCACGGCACGGCGGGGCACCGATACCGACGCCGATCGTTTCGAAAAGGAAACGCTTGATATCCATCAGCGCCGCCGCGAAGCCTTTCTGGCGATCGCCGCGGCAGAGCCCGAGCGCTGCATCGTCGTCGACGCGTCCGCCGACCCCGACACAGTGGAAAATGTCGTCACCGCCGCCGTGTTCGCGGCCCTGGAGACGATGACACCGGCGCACAGGAAGCAGGCACCGGGATGATTTTCGAACGGATCGCACCAGAACAGCACGACACATTGGACGGCGTTCCGGAGCCGTCCGAGACCCCGCGCCTGGTTGGACATGGCCAGGCAGCGACCATGCTGGCGTCAGCCTATCGCTCCGGGAAGCTGCCGCATGCGCTGATCTTTGTCGGACCGGTCGGCATCGGCAAGGCGACGCTCGCCTTTCACCTTGCGCATCATCTGTTGAAGCATCCGGCGTTCGAACAGGCGCCGGAAGTCCTTGCCGTTCCTGATCCGGCGTCATCGCTGTTTCGCCAGATCGCCACCGGCGCACATCCTTCGGTGCTGCATCTGACCCGCCCGCCGAACGATAAGACGAAGAGCTTCAAGACGGTCGTCACCGTCGATGAGATCCGCAAGGTCAGCCGCTTCCTGTCGCTGACCTCGCATGACGGTAGCTACCGGGTGGTGATCGTCGATCCGGCCGACGACATGAACACCAATGCGGCCAACGCTTTGTTGAAGAATCTTGAAGAACCACCGGCACGCACACTGTTCATCCTCATCGTCCATGCGCCGGGCAGCCTGCTGCCGACGATCCGCTCGCGCTGTCAGATGGTGCGGCTGACGCCGCTCGACGCCGAGAGCCTGATGACGGTTCTGGAGAGCGTCGAACCACCGCCGCCGGACGATCCCGCGGCGCGCGCGGCACTGGCCAAGCGGGCAGGGGGCAGCGCGCGCACCGCAATCCTGTTGACGCAGTATGGCGGGCTGGAAATCGCCGAGACGCTCGACGCCCTGGCGACAGCAAGAAAGAGCGATGTTGCCGGTGCCTATCGCCTCGCGGAAGCGGTCGCCGGTCGCGACCAGGCGATCCAGTTCGATATCTTCAATCGCCGTGCGCTCGACCTGCTCTCGACCGGCGCAAGCCAGGCCGCGCTGGCGGGCGATCTGGCGCGGGCGAAATCGCTGTCGGATACTTGGCACGAGGCTTTGAACGCTATATCTGAGACCGACACCTACAATCTCGACAAAAAGCAGCACGCCTTGACCATGATCGACCGCTTGAATTCTGCAATGCGAATGTGACGGCCCATCGGGATGGCAATCGCCGTTTCGATGCGATATCTCACCGGCATCTTTCATTCAGACATTCATGACGGCTCATCCATGGCACGCGATAAATACTACCTCACGACGCCGATTTTTTATCCGAACGGCAAGCCGCATATCGGTCATGCCTACAATGTCATCGCCAGCGACACGCTTGCCCGCTTCCAGCGGCTCGACGGCAAGGACGTCTTCTTCGTCTCGGGGACCGACGAGCACGGCTTGAAGATGCAGCAAACGGCGGACGCTGAAAGCCTGACGCCGAAAGCGCTTGCCGATCGCAATTCGGCGATCTTCCGCTCGATGCTCGAAGCGACCGGCTGTTCTAACGACGTTTTCATCCGCACCACCGAGGAGCGCCACTACAAGGCCTGCCAGGCGATCTGGACGCGCATGGCGGAGAATGGCGACATCTACCTCGACCGCTATAGCGGCTGGTATTCGGTGCGGCAGGAAGCCTATTTCGACGAGGCCGAAACCAAGGTCGGCGACGACGGCATACGCCGCGAACCGCTCGGCTCGCCCGTCGAATGGACCGAGGAAGAGAGCTATTTCTTCCGCCTTTCCGCCTATCAGGACAGGCTGCTCGCGCTCTATGAGAGCAGCCCCGAATTCATCGGTCCGGCGGAGCGGCGCAACGAAATCGTCAGCTTCGTCAAATCCGGGCTGAAGGATCTGTCGATCTCGCGCACCACGTTCAAATGGGGCGTGCCGGTGCCGGGCGACGACAAGCATGTGATGTATGTCTGGGTCGACGCACTGACCAACTACATCACGGCTGCCGGTTATCCGGATACGGCCAATGACAGATGGTCCTTCTGGCCGGCGAACGTGCACGTCATCGGCAAGGACATCGTCCGCTTCCACGCCGTCTACTGGCCGGCCTTCCTGCTGTCGGCAGGAATCGAACTGCCGAAGCGCGTGTTCGCGCATGGCTTTTTGTTCAACCGCGGCGAGAAAATGTCGAAGTCGGTCGGCAATGTCGTCGATCCGTTCGCGATGATCGAGCATTACGGCCTCGATCAGGTGCGCTATTTCTTCATGCGCGAAGTGCCGTTCGGCCAGGACGGCAGCTACAGCCACGAGGCGATCGTCAACCGCACCAATGCCGACCTCGCCAACGATCTCGGCAATCTGGCGCAGCGCTCGCTGTCAATGATCGCCAAGAACTGCGGCGGCATGGTGCCGAAGCGCGGTGAACCGAACGATGCCGACAAGGCGATCCTACACCAGGCAAGTGCTGCCCTTGTCACCGCGCGCAGGACGATGGCCGAACAGGGCATCCATCTGGCGCTGGCGGCGATCTTTGGCGTGGTGGCCGAAGCCAACCGCTATTTCGCGGGGCAGGAGCCGTGGGCGCTGAGGAAGACCGATCCCGCGCGCATGGAAACGGTGCTGTGGACGACAGCCGAGGTGATCCGGCGTATCGCGATCCTTTGCCAGCCCGTCGTCCCGACCTCGGCGGCAAAGCTGCTCGACCTGCTGGCGGTGCCGGCGGACAGCCGCGATTTCGCGCATGTCGCCGAGGGTCACGCGCTGGCTTCAGGTACGGCTCTGCCGGCACCGGAACCGGTGTTTCCACGCTATGTCGAGCAGACGGATGCAAGCGTCTGATGTTGGTCGACAGTCACTGCCATCTCGACTTTCCGGATTTCGCAGAGGAGCGGGCGGCCATCGTCGCCCGCGCTTTAGCCGCCGGTATCGGTCGTATGGTGACGATCTCGACGCGTGTGAAGCGGTTCCAACAAGTACTTGAGATCGCTGAATCTTTCGACGAAGTCTATTGCTCGGTCGGCACCCATCCGCACAACGCCGCCGAAGAGCTTGATGTGACTGTCGAGGATCTTGTCCGGCTGTCCGCTCATCGCAAAGTGGTGGCGATCGGCGAGGCCGGGCTTGATTATTTCTACGATCATGCGCCGCGCGTTGCCCAGGCGCAGGGTTTTCGAACCCATATCGCCGCCGCGCGCGAGACGGGCATGCCGCTGGTCATCCATTCGCGCGACGCCGACAGCGACATGGCTGAAATCCTCGAGGATGAAACAGGGAAGGGCGCCTTCCCCTTCATCCTGCACTGTTTTTCGTCCGGGCGCAGGCTGGCCGAAGTCGGCGTGGCGCTCGGCGGCTATGTTTCCTTTTCCGGCATCCTGACCTTCAAGAATTCGGCCGAGCTGCGCGCCATCGCCGCCGATGTGCCACGTGACCGCCTGCTGGTCGAAACCGACGCGCCATACCTCGCGCCGATACCGTTTCGCGGCAAGCGCAACGAGCCTGCCTATGTCGCGCATACAGCCAAGGTGCTGGCCGAAACGATCGGCGTCAGCGAGGCTGAGATCGCTGACGTCACCACGGACAATTTCTTCCGGCTGTTCAGGAAGATGCCGCGCCCAAGCGCGCTGAGCACCTGACGCATGAGCCACCGGCTGCGCCTCACCATTCTCGGCTGCGGCTCATCGCCGGGCACGCCCCGCATTACTGGCGATTGGGGCAATTGCGATCCGGCCAATTCGAGGAACCGGCGCATGCGCACCGCAGCGCTCGTCGAGCGGATCGCGGCAAACGGCGACAAGACCACCGTCGTCATCGACACCGGGCCGGATTTCCGCGAGCAGATGCTGCTGGCAGCGGTCAGGCGCATCGATGCAGTCGTCTATACGCATCCGCATGCCGACCATATCCACGGTATCGACGATTTGCGCGGCTTCGTGCTCGAGCAGCGTCATCTGATCGATATCCACGCCGACGAGCCCACCATGCTGCGGTTACGGGAAGCGTTCGGCTATTGTTTCGAAACACCGCTAGGCAGTTCCTACCTGCCCATCGTCGAGCCCCATATCATCGACCACGCCAGGCCGGTGGTGATCGAAGGCGAGGGGGGTGCCCTCACCCTCGAGCCGCTGCCGCAAATCCATGGCGACATCATATCGCTTGGATTTCGTATCGGCGGGCTCGCCTATTGCCCCGATATAAGCGATTTCCCCGACGCTACGGCCGAACGGCTGCGCGGTCTGGACATGCTGGTCATCGACGCACTGCAATACAGGACGCATCCGAGCCATCTTTCGCTCGGCCAAGCACTCGACTGGATCGAAAAACTTGCGCCGAAAAAGGCCGTGCTGACGCATATGCATGTGCCGCTCGACTACGCCACGGTGATGGCGGAGACGCCGGCCGATGTCGAGCCAGCCTATGATGGTATGATGATCGAAATCAATTTTGAATCAGCATGATAGGTTCGGTTCTTCATGGCTGGCAGCATCGATCGTGTGACCAAGGCAGCAGCCGATGCCGGCCTCGACATCGAAATCAGACGCATGGGCGCCTCGACACGCACCGCCGAGGAAGCCGCCGCGCAATGCGGCTGCACCGTTGCACAGATCGTCAAATCGTTGGTTTTCCAAGGACAAGCTAGCGGAAAGCTGTTTCTCTTCCTGGTTTCCGGCTCCAATCAGCTGGATCTAGCCAAGGCTGCCGCACTGATCGGCGAGCCGCTGAAGCGCGCCGACCCGCGGCAGATCCGCGACGAAACCGGCTTTGCCATTGGCGGCGTAGCGCCGATCGGCCATCTGATCGCGATCCCGGCGTTCGCCGACAAAACGCTGCTCGGTTTCGACCGCGTATGGGCAGCGGCCGGCGCGCACGACGCGGTGTTCGCCGCCGAGCCACATGCAATGATCAAAGCAGCGCAAGCTGTCGTAGCGACGCTGGCAGCCTGACTCGAACGTGCCGGACCCTATTCGGCGGCGATGGCGGTGGGGGCGGTTGGCAGCATGATGTCGGGCGCAGCCGGCGCGAACAGCATCTTTACGACGCTTCGGAAGGCGAGGATCTGGCGTCCGAGGACACGGGGATCGCCGAGCCCCCGCGACATGATGATGCCGCCATCGATCACACAAGAGAACATGATGGCCACGTCGTCGAGATCCATGCCTTTGCGGGCAGGATAAACGGTCGCGATCTCGCTCAGCGCATCGCGAAAACGCCCGTTCCAGGAACGTACGGCTTCGGCGGCGATGTCGCGAACGTTGCGGTCGAAGAGGCGCTCCTGATAGGTGAACGTCGCGATCAGGCAGCCGGGGTGGCCGTTCGGCAGGTCGCCCATCAGCTCGGCAAGCAGCTTGAGCGTGATCAGGAACGACTGCAACGGATCATCGGACAATTGCCGGCCGCGGTGAAACACCTCATCGAAGATGCGGTCATTCTCCTCGACGTAGCGCAGCATCAAGGCGCGGGCGAGTTCGTTCTTGTCCTTGAAATGATAGAAGAAGCCGCTCTTGGTAATGCCGGCTTCGGCGATCACCTCCTCGATGGAAGTCGCGCCGAACCCCTTGGCGAGCACCGAGGCCTCGGCGATCTCCAGAATGCGTTCGCGCGTTTCCGCACCCTTGCGCATGACCGAATGTCCTCAAATCAACTGTACCGGCGGTATGGTTTTCACACCCGCCAACATCGGCACCGATAGCAATACGACCGACCCAGCGCAGCTATCCGGCTGTAATTGCTGCGGTTTCCGCTTCGGTGGAGTACCGGACCACAAGCCTTCTACCGCACCGGCGGCACGTGCTGCTAAAACTTGGCTATTCCGAACCGGCCGCCACCAGGCGGCACGGTGTGATCTTACCACTGGAGACACACATGGCCAAGTACCGCCAGAACCTGCCGCAACTCGCCAACAGAACATTCCTGAGCGATGGCGGCATGGAAACGACTCTCATCTTTCACGAAGGCCTCGACCTTCCGCACTTTGCTTCCTTCACGCTGATGGCAACGCCTGAAGGCCGGCAGAAGCTCAAGGAATATTACGTCCGTTATCTGACCATTGCGCGCAGAAGTGGGACCGGCTTCATCCTCGACACGCCGACGTGGCGAGCCAATCCCGATTGGGGAACCTTGCTCGGCTACGGGCCGGAAGCGCTACGCGCCGTCAACGAGGCCTCGATCGAGCTTCTTCTCGACCTGCGCAAGGAGTTCGAGACCGCCGAAACGCCCTGCGTCATCAGCGGTGCGATCGGACCGCGCGGCGACGGCTACAAAGCCGGCAAGATGGATGCCGACGAGGCGGAAGCCTATCACGCGGTGCAAATTGAGAGTTTCGCGCGGACCGAAGCCGATATGGTGGCGGCCTACACGCTCACCAATTTCGAAGAGGCAATCGGCGTGGCGCGGGCGGCCAAAGCGCATGCCATGCCCTGCATGATCTCGTTCACCGTGGAGACGGACGGGAAGCTGGTGACCGGCATGGCGCTCGGCGAGGCGATCGACAGGGTCGACGACGCGACGGATGGTTCGCCGGCCTACTATATGATCAACTGCGCCCATCCGACGCATTTCATGCAGGCGCTGAAAATGGGCGAGCGCTGGGTCGATCGCGTCTATGGAGTGAAGGCGAATGCTTCGGCCAAAAGCCATGCCGAACTGGACGAATCGGAAACGCTCGACCCGGGCGATCCGGACGATCTCGGGCGGCGCTACAGCAGGCTGACAGCTTCGTTTCCGACGATGCGCATCCTGGGCGGCTGCTGCGGCACCGACCACCGGCACATCGCGGCGATCTGCGAGGCCTGCGTGCCGCAAGCGGCGTAGGAACCTGTGTGCGTCCCAGGAGACGCAACGCTAACAACCGCAGTTCCGCTTAGGGAACAAGGAACTGCGGTTGGGCCGAAAGCACGCAATCAAAATCGCAACTCAGTTCCATAATCTATCTTATGCGACTGAGCCATGGTATCGGCCACGCGTGTCCTGGAGCTGACACACTTGCAAAGTTAGCCGCTGCGGAGTGATGATGTCGCACATGGTGGCGGAATGAATCAGAGCATCACCTATGCCGATGTTAGGATCGATCCGGCGGGATTCAAATGAGCTTGCTGAACAGAGCCATTCTTGGCGTCCTGGCCGTTGCCTGCGCCTTCTCGCCTTTTGGATGGGGCGCAATTCAAGCGCAATTGTCCGGACAACAGAAGTTTCGGGAACCGTAATCTCTGTCGTTTCGGGTGAAGGTGGCGCACGATATTTCGTTCAATTGAACGGCTCTCGGACGATTTTGATTCCCGGACCAACCCTTCCCCTCTATCCCGTCGGCGTTACGGTTACGTTGCTCCAAGACATCCATGAAAACGGTTCGGACAAGTATCACTTCCCGCCGTAAGCGGCGCCGAAGCACACTGCCCACACTGAATCAGCTTACGGCTTAGCATAGGATTTCGCCCCTACTGCAAACGATCCCATCCTGCGCGCCCTCAACACCGAAATTTCAGCTAAACCATCATCCAGGCCATCAAAAATGACCGCCTCGCCTCCCTTTCTCGGCTTTCCCGATCGCCTCGCCGATGGCCGGATGCCTCGTGCAGTGATCTTCGGAGCCGGTCACGGCAGCACCTATCCGGGCAAGGACAGCAGCGGCTATGCCCTGGCCGCCCAAGCCATCCGCGCTGCAAGCCAGGACGATGCCGCGCTCGTCGAGCACTGGGATTTCGATCTCGGCGGCCCGCTGTTTGACGGTAAGCCGATCTGTTGCATCGACGCCGGCGATATCCCGACCACCATGCATGACAATGCCGGCAACCGGGCCCGGATCGAGGCGAAGACGCGCGAGGTCCTGGCATTGCCGGCCGTGCCGATCCTGCTCGGCGGCGACGATTCCGTGCCCATTCCCTTCATCGCCGGCTTTGCGGATCACGGGCCGGTCTGGATCCTGCAGATCGACGCCCATATCGACTGGCGCGACGAGTTGAATGGCGAACGCTATGGCTATTCGAACCCGATGCGCCGGGCGAGCGAGATGCCGCATGTCGCTGGCATCGTGCAGGTCGGCCTGCGTGGCGTCGGCAGCGCGCGCCTCACCGAAATCGAAGCGGCGCGGCGCTATGGCAGCCGCTTCGTGACCGCCCGCGAGGTTCACGCCCAGGGCGTCGAAGCCGCTCTCCGGCATATTCCGGAAGGAGCGCGGATCGTCGTCACCCTCGACTGCGACGGCCTCGATCCCGGCATCATGCCGGGCGTGGCGGCGCGTACGCCCGGCGGCCTCACCTACACGCAGGTGATCGACCTGATCGCGGGCCTCGGCAGGCGGGCCAGGATCGCAGGATTCGACCTTGTCGAGCTCTATCCTCCGGCCGACATTGACGGCCTGTCGGCCCTGACCGCCGCGCGCCTTCTCGTCAATGTGATCGGCACCATCGTCCGGCAGATTTGAACCCGGCTTCTCGGGCGAACCGGTCAGTGACAGGAAGGCTCGTCATCGCCTGATGCGACATTTCTGGTCGCAGGGGATGTGACTGTCCCTTGCCTGCGAAGGCCGATTTCCTGGTCAGACCGCCCTCCGCGCTTTCCATTCGTGTCAAAATTCGATATCGCCAAAGTCGCCGCCGTCATCGGAGCCGGCGTCGCCTGCCGGGTCGGCAGCGGCTTCGTCTGGCTGTGACGCCGCCGGCTCGGTTGCCTGCGCTTCGCTTCCGCCAAACATGCCTGCGATGGCGTTGCCGAGAAGCACACCCCCAGCCACGCCCATCGCAGTCTGCGCGGCTCCTGCGAGGAACCCGCCGCGTGCCCTCTGCCCATCATTGCCCGAAAGCGGCTCCTGCGGCACAGCGGCAGCGGTGCGCCCGACCCGCGGTACCGAACCCGAGCGCCTGGCGCCGCCGCCGAAGAGCCCGCCAAGCAATCCGCCGCCGGCAGACTGCTGTGCCTGTTGTTCCAGTTCCTCGATGCGGGACTGTGCCGCGTTCAGGGCCTGCTCTTGCACGACGATGGTCTGCGCCATGTAGTATGGCGCGCCGGGCTGCCGGGCAATCTGATCGTTGATGAAGCGTTCCGCTTCGGCATCGCGCGGCGGCGTCTGTCGCTCGACATTTGCAAGTTTCTCGAAAAGATTGCCGATCGCCTGCTGGTCGTTCCTGTCCATGGGGAAGCAACTCCGGTTATCCGGGCGCGCCGCGTCCAGAGATTCTCGCGGCGCGCTTTAAGTCCCTGTTTTATGCATGTCGCGGCTCCAAAACCGCTACCGCGACATGCAGTTGATTTGACCGGCCTATTCGCGCTCGCCGGTGAAGTTCAGCAGCAGCTGGAAGATGTTGATGAAGTTCAGATAGAGCGAGAATGCACCGAAGACGGCGAGCTTCTGTTGAGATTCCGCACCGAAATTTTCCGCATACTGCTCCTTGATCGTCTGCGTATCCCAGGCAGTGAGCCCGATGAAGACAGCGATGCCGATCACCGAGATCGCGAACTGGAGTGCGGTCGAGCCGAGGAAGATGTTGACAATGCTGGCAATCACCACGCCGATCAGGCCCATGATCAGGAAGGACGAGAACTGAGTGAGGTCGCGTTTGGTTGTGTAGCCATAAAGGCTGGTCGCGCCGAACATGGTGGCGGCGATGAAGAAGGTGCGCGCGATGCTGGTCCCGGTGAACACCAGGAACACGGACGCCAGCGACAGGCCCATGACCGCACAGAATGCCCAGAACATCGCCTGAGCGCCGGCCGCGGACATCGTCTGGATCCGGAACGAGAACAGCAGCACGAAGGCGAGCGGTGCCAGCATCACCACCCACTTCAACGGGCTGGAAAAGATCGGCACGTAGAGGGCTGGCGTGGAAGCCACCACGAAGGCGATCACGCCGGTAACGACGAGGCCAACTCCCATGTAGTTGTAGACGCGCAGCATGTGCTGGCGCAGGCCTTCGTCATAGACGGCGCCGGTTTGGGCTCCGACGCCGGTGCGGTATCCTAGATTGGGAGTATTCATGCGGGTTCTCCTTTGTGAGGTCAGTAAAGCGTGTTGGCGAGCGTCTCTGCGGTGCGATCGAGATCGCGGACACCGCGTCGGGCGACGACTGCGTAAGCAACTTCGCCGATCTGGAAATAGGCCGAGGAAATTTCGCCCGAGGGGGCGACGGTCGGCTGGACCACGTCGAACGTTCCGGGCCTGATCGCGAACAGCGAGACCAGTCCCAGGTCCCTTGTTTCGACAGCCATCTCGACGCTCGGGCCGAACTGCGATGGATAGATCTGCACGTCACGGACTTTCCAGTCCTTCGGCAGCGACGGCATGACGATCGCCGTAGCGGCGCGGATTTCGTCCGCATCGTAATCCGGCGCTTCGGGCTGGGATGACATGGCCTCGCGCATGATCGTCGTCCTGTGTGCCCGGATCGCCTCCTCCAGATAGACAGGCGGCTGGGTCGAGGCGACGACTTTCGTCACCGATATCGGCCCGACGATCCCGTTCGCAAACCAGCCCGCGGCCACCAACACTGCGACCGCCGAAGCCCGCTGCAACGTGCGTAAGGCCCGACCCCGGGCCAGTCCCCGCTCCAGCCGCCGTGCTGCGTCGGCCGTTGCCGGCCGCGCCATGCCCTTGGACCCGGCAAGCGCCACGCGCAGTTCGTCGCGCGTCCTGAGGTCGGACATCACGCGAGCGGCCGCCTCCGGACGGGCGGAAAGAAACGCCTCGACCTCGATGCGGCGGGCAACGTCCAACTGGTCGTCGACATAGGCGTCGAGGTCGGCATCGGTCACCGGGTCGCGCAGTTCGCTCATCATGGACATCATGGGCCTCCCACGATCTTGAGTTGGCTTTTCGCACGTGCCGGCAATTTGTCCTCCATCTCGCGGAGCGCCGCGCGCGCCCTGCCGATGCGCGACATCAGCGTTCCCAGCGGTACGCCGCTGGCCTCGGCCGCCTGGCTGTAGGTAAGTCCCTCGATGGCGACGAGATGCAGCGCCGAACGCTGCTCATCCGGCAATTTGAAAAAAGCTTCGCGCACCTGTGCCAGCCGGACGGAATGCTCCTGGGGAGCCTGCACGCTGGCGTCGATAAGATATCCGGCCTGCTCGACGCGCGCCGCTTCGGACTTGCGGGACCGCAAACCGTCAATGAAAGCATTGTGAACGATCGACAGCAGCCATGCGCGCAGGTTCCCGCCGGAGCGGAAGGTGCCGCGCCGCTCATAGGCACGCACCAGCGCGTCATGCACCAGATCCTCCGCTTCTGCGCTGTCGCGCGTCAGCGAACGCGCGTAGCGCCTCAGGGAACCAAGCTGTCCTATGATATCGAAGCGTGGCATCGACCCTCTCATGTCCCGTTTACGGAGCATGGCAGGTTTTTAATCCCGCTCTTTGAGTTTTTTGCGATCCGGAAAGGTCTGGCATCAACGGTACAACGCCACCATCGCGCGTACGGCTTCTTTATCCGCGAACGAGCAGCCCTCCCCTCAGCCGCCACAATTCGCCGCGCGGTTTTAGCCCCACCGGGGATTTCGATGTTTATACCTGAATTAATTTGTGACGCGGAAAACCGGGAAGTTGTCATCTTTCTCGGGCACTTGCCAGTTAAAGGCAGGAAACATTCACCGCCGAATCTTCCCTTCGCCAACGGCCGTTGGGCCTGCCTGTTCAACGAATTACTGACCCAACATGACAAGCAATGTGCCAACCCAGCGGGATACCCGCATCGATGTCTTCCGCGCGCTAGCGCTACTGACGATCTTCATCAACCATGTGCCGGGGACGATCTTCGAGTATGTCACGCACAAGAATTTCGGCTTTTCCGATTCGGCCGAAGCCTTCGTGCTGATTTCGGGGATTGCCGTTGGGCTCGCCTACGGACTGAAGTTCCGGTCGGAAAACCGGTTGCTCGTTACCCTGAAGGCCTGGCGGCGCGCCGGTGTCCTCTATGTCACCCACGTCATGACCACTGTCGCGACGCTGGCGATCTTCTCGGCGGCTGCACTGCATTTCACGCGGCCCGATCTTTTGAAGCTGATCAACATTCAGATGATCATCGAGGACACGCCGGAAGCGCTGCTCGGCATCGCCGCGCTCGGTCATCAGATCGGCTATAACAACATTCTTTCCATGTATGCCGTCGTACTTCTGATGATGCCGCTTTTCCTGTGGATCGGCACTTTCAGCCTGAGCCTGATGCTTGCTGCGTCCGCTCTTCTCTGGCTCATCGTCGGCATTTTCCAGATCGCGCCTTCGAATTTTCCCGGCGACGGCTTCTGGTTCCTGAACCCGCTCTCCTGGCAGTTTCTGTTCGTTATCGGGATCGCCGGCATGCTGCACGTCAAGCGCGGCGGCGAAATCCGCTTCAACTGGATGATGGCGAGCGCGGCCGTCGGGTATCTGGTTGGCGCGCTGATTTGGGTGCGGCTGTCGTTGTGGGGCATCGAGACGGCCTCCGGCCTGCCTACCGTGCTGACCGGCTTCGACAAGACATTCCTCTCGCTGTCGCGGCTCATGCACATTCTGGCGATCACCTACCTGATCGTGGCGATCCCGGCGCTTTCCAACCTGGCGAAGACGGGCCCCGGCCACCCGCTCGCGGTTCTTGGCAAGCATTCGCTGCCGGTCTTCGTCGCCGGAACAATCCTCGCCATGATCGCGCAGGTCATGAAGGTCGTCAGCCCGGGCGGACTCCTCTACGACGCGATCCTGATCTCGACAGGCATCGCGCTGCAGTTCGGCTTCGCCTATTACCTCGAATGGCTGCCGCGGATCGGTTGGGGCGGCAAGAAGCAGCAACTTGTCGCCGCCTTGCCGTCTGCTGCCCTCAAGCTGGCGTCATAGAACGGCGTCGACGAGCCGTGCCGTCAAGCTTTCGCCGCGTGCGAGCCTTTCCTCAAGGCATGCTATGGATTTCTGCGTCCTGTCTCCTGGTTTGGCGCTTTTCAGCCTGGTGCAAATGAAACCGCTGGCGCAGCACAGCCGATTTGCGTATCACTCCGCCGCCAACGGAACCGCGCCGATGTTCGAAGACCTCCAGCCTGCCCCAGCCGACAAGATCCTCGCCTTGATCGGCCTCTATCGCGCCGATCCCCGCCCCGGCAAGGTCGACCTCGGCGTCGGCGTCTACAAGGATCGCGAAGGCAAGACGCCGGTGATGCGCGCCGTGCGCGAAGCCGAAAAGCGACTGCTGCAGAGCCGGGACACCAAGACCTATCTCGGCCTTGCGGGCGATACCGGCTTCAACACAGCGATGGCGGGGCTGGTCTTTGGCCCTGCGGCCGACTTTTCGCGCATCCGCGCGGCGCAGGCACCCGGCGGCTCCGGCGCGCTGCGGCTGGTGGCCGAACTGCTCAAGAGGACGCGATCCGACGCGACGATCTGGCTGTCGGACCCGACATGGCCGAACCACCTGCCGGTGATGCGCGCCGCCGGCTTGCAGATACGCGAATATCCCTACTTCGACGCTGCATCAGGTGCTGTTCGCTTCGCCGACATGATGAGCGCGCTGGCGACCGCCAAGAGCGGGGACGTGGTGCTGCTGCATGGTTGCTGCCACAACCCGACAGGCGCCAATCTGGACACCGCGCAGTGGGCCGAAATAGCCGACCTGGTCATCGAGCGCGGCCTGCTGCCTTTTGTCGACATTGCCTATCAGGGCTTTGGCGAGGGCCTGGACGCGGACGCCACCGGCTTGCGCCTGCTGGCTGAAAAAGTTCCTGAAATGGTGGTTGCCTCGAGCTGCTCCAAGAATTTCGCCGTGTATCGTGACCGTGTCGGCGCGGCCATGATCCTGGCTAAAGACAGCGCGCAGGCGGATGTCGCAATGAGCCAGATGCTGTCGGCGGCGCGCGCTATGTACTCGATGCCGCCGGACCACGGCGCGGCCGCGGTGCGCATCGTGCTTGAAGACGCCACACTGCGCGCCGACTGGGAAGCGGAGCTAGAGGAGATGCGCCTGCGCATGCTGCGGCTTCGGGTGCAGTTCGCCGAAGCGCTGCGGCGGCAATCCAATTCCGATCGCTTCGATTTCGTCGCCAGCCATCGCGGCATGTTTTCCCGGCTTGGCCTGTCCGAAGCGCAGGTCGAGCGGCTGCGTGCCGAGCACGGTGTCTATATGGTCGGCGACAGCCGCATCAACGTCGCCGGCCTGCCGGAGGACGGCATGGACGCGCTCGCCAAGGCGATCGTCTCAGTGCTCGATTGAGCCGACCGTCGCTGGCAACTGTGGACAATGCGCCCTTGCCGGGTGACAGCATTGGCTGAGTGATCGCTGCACGATAGCGTCGACAGATGAAACCTTCGAAAGACATTTCCCGGCTGATCGAGATTATGGCGGCGCTGCGTGCGCCGGAAACCGGCTGCCCGTGGGATATCGAGCAGGATTTCTCGACCATCGCGCCCTACACGATCGAGGAAGCCTACGAGGTGGCGGACGCGATCGCGCGCGGCGACCTGGACGATCTGCGCGACGAGCTCGGTGACCTCCTGCTGCAGGTCGTCTACCATGCGCAGATGGCCGAGGAGGCCGGTGAATTCGCCTTTGACGACGTGGTCCAGACCATTACCACAAAAATGATCCGCCGCCATCCGCATGTCTTCGGCGACGAGAAGGCGCGCAGCGCGGGCATGGCCAAGGGCATGTGGGAGAAGATCAAGACCGAGGAAAAAGCGGAAAAGCGAAACGCCCGCCTCGCCCGCGGGCACGATCCTGAGGATCATGGCAATGGTTTTCTGGACAGCGTACCGGTCGCCCTGCCCGCGTTGACCCGGGCGCTCAAGCTGCAGGAGAAAGCGGCCCGCGTCGGCTTCGACTGGAGCGAGGCCACGCCGATCCTCGACAAGATCGAGGAAGAGATCGGCGAGTTGCGCCAGGCCTTCGCCAAGGGCGATACAGCTTCGATCAAGGACGAGTTCGGCGACATGCTGTTTGCCGTCGTCAATCTCGGGCGTCATCTCAAGATTGATTCCGAAGCGGCGCTCAGCGGCACCAACGAGAAATTCCGGTCGCGGTTCCGCTATGTCGAGCAAGCGCTGGAAGCGTCCGGAAACACGCTGGAAAGGGCGACGCTCGACGAGATGGAGGCGCTTTGGCAGCAAGCCAAAAGCGCGAAGTAACAGAAATTATCCGTTGTTTTTACGATGCAATCTGGTTTCTATCTCTTCGTGTGCGCTTCGCGTCGCTTTGAGCGACACGGTTATACCGCCATCGTCATTGTCGGTGCGCGAGACGACGTCGCCATTGCGGTAGAGCCAGTCGACGAACCCAAGCTGGTCAGGCTTGAGCGTGACGGTCAGCGTTTCCAGTTCGCCTGAAACTCTTGTCTCCATAATCGCCTTCAGCACATCGATGCCCTCGCCGGTGGCGGCCGATATGGCAATCGGCGGCGCCTTGCTGCCGTCGATGCCGTCGGCGAGCAACCGCGCCCGGTTGCCTTCATCGAGCCGGTCGATCTTGTTCCACACTTCGATGACGCGCTTGCTGTCGCCGGCATCGACGCCGAGATCGGCGAGGATGCGCTCGACATCCTCGGCCTGGGCGGCCGTGTCGGGGTCCGAAATATCGCGCAGATGGATGACGAGATCGGCCTCGACCACCTCTTCCAGCGTTGCCCGGAAGGCCGCGATCAGGTGCGTCGGCAGGTCCGAAATGAAACCGACGGTGTCCGAAAGGATGACCGGCGTGCCGTGCGGCAGTCGCACCCGACGCAGTGTCGGGTCGAGCGTGGCAAACAGCATGTCCTCGGCCAGCACCTCTGCTCCGGTCAGCCTGTTGAACAGCGTCGACTTGCCGGCGTTGGTATAGCCGACGATCGCCACAACCGGGAACGGCACCTTCTTGCGCTTGGCGCGGTGCAGATCGCGGGTCCGCCGCACTGTTTCCAGCTCGTGCTTCAGCTTGTTGATCTTGTCCTGCAGGACACGGCGGTCCGACTCGATCTGCGTTTCGCCAGGACCGCCAAGGAAACCGGCGCCGCCGCGCTGGCGCTCGAGGTGGGTCCAGCTTCGCACGAGCCGGCCCTTCTGATAGTTGAGGTGCGCAAGATCGACCTGCAGCGTACCTTCCTTGGTGCGCGCGCGCTCGCCGAAAATCTCCAGGATCAGCCCGGTGCGATCCAGCACCTTGGCGTTCAATTCTTTTTCCAGATTGCGTTGCTGCACCGGCGTCAGCGGATGGTCGACAATAACCAGTTCGGCACGGCCCTCTTTGACGATCTCGGCGAACTCCGCGACCTTGCCGCTGCCGAGCAAGGTTGCAGGCCGCGGATCATTGACGGTCACCACCGCGGTATGGATCGGGTCGAGGTCAATGGCTTGGGCAAGACCAACCGCTTCGTCGTGGCGGGCCTCGGCGGAACGCATCAGGCGCGGACGATTGGTGTCTTCGTCGCCGCGCGGCTGGCGGGTAAGCACCGGCACGATGACCACGGCCCGGGTCGGGCCTTCGGCTTCCGTCCCCGGCTGATATGCTGGTTTTTCGCGAACGCTGCGGTCCGCGTCTTTCTTACGTGCCAATCAGGCGCCCTGGCTTTCCTCGCCATCGAACATCTGAACCGGCTGGCTCGGCATGATCGTGGAAATGGCGTGCTTGTAGACGAGCTGGGAATGGCCGTCTCGACGCAGCAGAACACAGAAATTGTCGAACGAAGTAACCACACCGGTCAGCTTCACGCCGTTGATGAGAAAGATGGTGAGTGGGTTTTTGCTTTTGCGAACTGAATTCAGGAACAGGTCCTGAAGATTTTGCGATCGTTCCGCCATTGTTCTTGTCTTTCGCCGATCCCCTTCGGTTTGCACCTCAATGCGCCAAATTACCCGGCACGTGTCAAGCGCGCAAACACCATCTTGCCGTCAATAACGACAAGCAGAACGAGATATATTGATGTTCATTCCACCTGTGCGGTTATCAGGCTGGACTTTTTTCCGCAACGTCAAAAAAGGCTTGCCGCAAGGAAAGTGTTATCGAGCCCGGATGGCCATTGGCGACGGGAGCGCCGTCGATCGCCACGATCGGCATGGCGATGGTGGTCGCGGAGCTGATGAAAACCTCGCGCGCAGCCTTGGCCTCGGCGACCGAAAAGCCGCGCTCCTCGATCTTCAGGCCGAGCTTGGCGGCCACTTCGAACAGCGTGGTGCGGGTGATGCCGCGCAGGATGCCGTGCTCGGCCGGACGCGTCACCAGCACACCATCCCTGGTGATGATCCAGGCGTTCGACGATCCACCTTCCTTGACGGTGCCGTCGGCATCGACAAACCAGGCTTCCTGGGCGCCGGCTTCCTTGGCCTTCTGCTTGGCGAGCACATTTGGCAGCAGGCCGACCGACTTGATATCGACCCGATCCCAACGATTCTCCGGCACCGTGATAACCTTGATTCCGCTTTCGGCTCTCTTCGCGGCAGAAGCGGGGTCGGCTTTCCTGGCGGTCACCACCAGCGACGGCTTCGTGCCCGCCGCCGGGAAAATAAAGTCACGGCTGGCGACGCCACGCGTCACCTGAAGATAGACCAGGCCATCGGTGACATGGTTGCGGCGAACCACCTCACGCATAATAATCGGCAACACGCCCCGCGTGACCGGCCAGTCGATCGACAATTCGGTCAGCGAGCGGTTTAGTCGTCCGAGATGGCGAGGCATATCAACGATGAAGCCTCGCGCTACCTCGCAGACCTCGTAGACGCCATCGGCGAACTGATAACCACGGTCCTCGACATGCACGAAGGCGTCGGCGTGAGCGACATAGCGCCCGTTCACATAGGCAATGCGCGGCATGAGGTCACCCTGGAGAAGTCAGCGCATGACCCCGAAAATCGGAATCGATTTTCGGGGTCATGCGCAAAAATCAAAATGCTACAGCGTCCTTTGAGCGTCCCAAAAGACCCGCGGCGCTGCAGCGCTTTCTTATGCGATTCCGCCGGCGCCGTAACCGATAATTGCGTAGGCCATGATGGAAATCAGACGCCCAGCGACTTCAGCTTGCGGTGAAGCGCCGAGCGTTCCATGCCGATGAACTCGGCCGTTTTCGAGATGTTGCCGCCAAAACGATTGATCTGGGCGATCAGATAGTCCTTCTCGAATTGTTCGCGCGCTTCACGCAACGGCAGCGCCATGATGTGCTGATCGGATTGGTTTGGCGTACGCGGCATGACATCGCCGATCTCGGCAGGCAAAAGATCGGCGGTGATCGGTGCATCGATGTCGTCGCCGCGCGCCAGGATCATCAGTCGCTCGACGTTGTTGCGCAACTGGCGGACGTTGCCTGGCCAGTTGTGCGCCTGCAGCACCGCCAGCGCGTCGTCGCCGATGCGCCGCGGCCGGATACCGGCCTGGCGGGCGATCTGTTTCATGAAATTGTCGACAAGATAGGGGATGTCCTCCCGCCGCTCGGCCAATCCCGGCACCATGACCGGAACCACCGCCAGACGGTGATAGAGATCCTCCCGGAAACGACCGTCGGCGATCATCGCCTCCAGGTTCTGCGAGGTCGACGAAATGATTCGGACATCGACCTTGACCCGTTTGGTGCCTCCTACCCGCTCGAACTGCTGTTCGACCAGCACGCGCAGAATCTTGTTTTGCGTTTCGCGCGGCATGTCGGCCACTTCGTCGATGTAGAGAATGCCGCGATGGGCTTCCTCAAGCGCGCCGACCTTGCGTTCGACACCGTTGGATTCGGTACCGAACAGCTCGACCTCCATGCGTTCGGGCGTGATGTTGGCAGCGCTCAGCGTGACAAATGGTGCGCTCTTGCGCGCCGACAGCGTGTGGATGGCGCGAGCCGCGAGTTCCTTGCCCGACCCGGACGGGCCGATGATCATGACGCGGCTGTTGGTCGGCGCAACGCGCTCGATGGTCTGGCGCAACTGGCTCATCGCCGACGACATGCCGATCAGGTCGAAGGTTTCGCCGCTGCGCAGCTTGAGATCAGAAACCTCGCGTCTGAGTTTCGAGGTTTCAATCGCACGTTCGGCGATGAGAATCAGCCTGTCGGCCTTGAATGGTTTCTCGATAAAGTCATAGGCGCCGCGGCGGATGGCCGAGACCGCCGTCTCGATGTTGCCGTGGCCCGAGATCATCACCACAGGCAAGCTCGGATGCATCGTCTTGATCTCGTCCAGCAACGCCAGTCCGTCCAGACGTGAGCCTTGCAGCCAGATATCAAGGAAAATCAGCCTCGGCGCCCGGTCGGCTACCGCCGCCAGGGCGCTGTCGGCATCGAATGCCGTGCGGGTTTCGTGACCTTCGTCGCTTAGGATACCGGCGACGAGTTCACGGATGTCTTCCTCGTCATCGACGATGAGAATGTCAGACGCCATTACCGACCTTTTCAGTTTCTCTTTCGTTTTCCGTCTTGCCTTCGCCGCGCGACGGCACGGTGGCGGCGAGCGGCAGAATGATGCTGATCATCGCGCCTCGCCCGTCGTGGAAATCCGCCGGCGCGTCATGCAGTTCGAGCCGGCCGCCATGGTCCTCCACTATCTTCTTGACGATAGCGAGGCCGAGCCCCGTGCCCTTCTCGCGTGTCGTCATGTAAGGCTCGAGCAATCGCTGGCGATTCTCGCGCGGCAACCCCTTGCCGTTGTCGATGACATCGATGCGAATCGCACCATTCTGGCGCCCGGCTTGAATCCGGATTATGCCGTGCGAGCGGTCCTTTTGATCAAGTCCGTCAATCGCCTCGGCCGCGTTCTTGATAACATTGCCAAAAGCCTGCGCCATCAGGCGGCTGTCGAAAGTGCCTTTGAGCGGTTCGTTGCCGAACACGCGCTCGAAGTTGATATCGGATCGGCTCACTTCGACGAGGAACGAGGCTTCGCGCAACGATTCGCGCAAATCGAGGGCCTTCATTTCGGGCTTGGGCATGCGTGCGAAAGCGGAGAACTCGTCGACCATCCGGCCGATGTCCTCTACTTGCCTGATGATCGTATCCGTGCACTGATCGAAAACCTCGCGGTCTTCGGTGATGACCTTGCCGTAGCGGCGCTTGATGCGCTCGGCGGAAAGCTGGATCGGTGTCAGCGGGTTCTTGATCTCGTGGGCGATGCGCCGCGCCACATCCGCCCAGGCCGAGGAACGCTGCGCCTGGACCAGATCGGTGATGTCATCGACCGTTACGACATAGGATTTCTCCTCCGAACCGTCGTCGCCGGCCTCGACCGTGATCTGCACGTTGAAGGTCCGCTCCGTACCGGCGCGATAGAAGGTCACCTGCTCGCGGTGGACAGGCCTGCCCGACTTGCGGCCGATCTCGAAGATGCGGCCGACATGCGGCAGCACGGCGGAGAGGTTTTGCCCGAGTGCGGCGGTAGCGGATATGGCCAGCATCGTTTCGGCGGACCGGTTGACGATGGTGACGATGCCATATGGATCGACGCCGATGACGCCGGCTGTGACACCGGCAAGCACGGCTTCCGAGAAACGCCGCCGCTCGTCGATCAAATCCTTGGCCGACAGTATCTCGTTACGCTGCGATTTCAGTTCCAGCAGCATCTTGTTGAAGGTGTCGCCGAGCGAGGCGACGTCGCCGTCGGAGGGCCGAACCGGCACGGCAACGTCGAGATTGCCGGTCGCGACTTCGTCGGCCGCGCCGATGAGCTGGCGGATCGGCCGCACCAGGCGGTCTGCCACGGCGATCCCGGTCCAGATGGCGGACAGAATGATGATCAGCGTCAGCGACAGGTAGGGAAGTGCGAACGCCACCTGCGAAGTGCGGCGATTGTCTTCCAGACCGCGATATTCGTCGGTGTTGGATCTGACAATCTGCCGCGCCTTGATCACCTCGGGATCGACGAGCCGGATGGTGTAGAGATAGAGCCCTTCGATCTCGCGCAGTTTGACGATGGCGCCCATGATGTTGCGCGTCTTCGGCTCGATCAGCACCGGCCTGCCGTCGGCGGCACTGCTCATGGCGCCTTCCGGCGGCTCCGGCATGGCAAAATCGGCGTCGGTCTTGGCGCTCATGACGAACGAACCGTCGGGCCTGACCAGTGCGGCATGGGCCAGCGAGCGTCCGACGGCTTCCTTGTTCATGAGATCGAGGAAGCCGGTTCGATCGAGGCCGTAGAGTGCACGGGAGGCGTCGAGATCGTAGGCCATCGACAGGGTCGTTCCCTGGAGATTGCGCGCGTTCTCCTGCACATAGGCATCGGCGATCGACAGCGACGAATTGACGATCGTCTTGGTACGGATCTCGAACCAGCGATCAAGGCCGATATCGAGCGTGATCGAGGCGATGATCGCCACCATGATGGCGGGAATCGCGGCGACCAGTGCGAACATCGCCACGATCCGCACATGCAGCCGCGACGCCGCTTTGCCGCGCCGGCGCGCCATCACGATACGATGCACTTCGCGGCCGACCAGCGCGATCAGGAACAATATGAACGCCGCATTGAGAGCGATAAGCGCCAGCGTCGTCCTCTCGTCCGGCGTGATCGGCGTGGCGCCGACGAGGATGGCGAAGGAGATCGCCGCCGTAACCAGCGCACCGACAATTGCCACCACGCCCGGCAGCGCAAGCAGCCGACGCCCGTCCCGTGTGCCAGGTTCGCTGAAAAGCGTTTCGCTCGGTGTCGGTGCCTGTGGAGCCATGTCGCCGTCTAGAGCCACTGATTGCGTCGGATGTATGCAACGCATTGTGGCGATTATGCAACAAGTGTGACCTGGACGGAAATGTTTCGGCGTTCGATCCCCCGAAAAGCTTCGCTCTGTCGCACCGGCCCGAAAACGGAATCGATTTTTCGGAAAGCACGATGCGCAAAGCTCAAAGTGTTAGAGAGAACTTTGTACGTCAGAACGGACGCACGTCGCTCTAAGCCTGCCTGGTCGATTTGTAGACGTTGACGCCGAGTTCGCGAATTTTCTTGCGCAGCGTGTTGCGGTTGAGGCCCAGGAGTTCCGCAGCCTTGATCTGGTTGCCGCGGGTTGCCGTCATCGAGGCCAGCACCAGCGGATATTCGACCTCGGAGAGAATGCGCTGATAGAGGCCGGCGGGCGGCAAATCGCCTGCGAAGGAAGCAAAATAGCGCTGCAGGAAATGTTCTACCGCCTGGCCGATGGAGAGATCGTCGGGAATGAGGTTGCCGCCACCGGGAACGACCGGCCTCTCGCCGGTCTTCAGTTCCGCCTCGATGATTTCGGCGGAAATCTCATCCTGCGAATAGAGTGCGGCAAGCCTGCGGACAAGATTTTCGAGCTCGCGCACGTTGCCTGGCCACGGATAGCGCTTCATCAGCTCGATGCCGCCGGTGGAGATCCGCTTGGTCTGCAGCCCTTCGCTGGCGCCGAGCTTGAAGAAGTGCCGGACGAGATCCGGAACGTCCTCGGACCGCTCGCGTAGCGCCGGCAGCCTTAGCGGCACGACATTCAGGCGATAGAACAGATCCTCGCGGAAAAGTCCCTGATTGATCAGCGTGCGCAGATCCTTGTTGGTGGCGGCGACGATGCGGACGTCGGTTTTGATCGGCGTACGGCCGCCGACAGTGGTGTACTCGCCCTGCTGCAGGACACGCAGCAGGCGCGTCTGCGCTTCCATCGGCATGTCGCCGATCTCATCGAGGAAGAGCGTGCCGCCTTCGGCCTGCTCGAAACGGCCGGTGGAGCGGTTCTGCGCACCGGTGAAGGCGCCTTTCTCATGCCCGAACAGTTCCGATTCGATCAGGTCGCGCGGGATCGCCGCCATGTTGATCGCGACGAAGGGGCCGCCGCGGCGGCGGCCATATTCGTGCAGCGCGCGCGCCACCAGTTCCTTGCCGGTGCCCGATTCGCCTGAAATCATCACCGTTAGGTCGGTCTGCATCATACGCGCCAGCATGCGGTAGATATCCTGCATGGCGGCCGAGCGGCCGACCAGCGGCATCGTTTCCGGCGGCTCGTCGGCCCGCGCATCGATCTTCGGCCGTCGGGGCTCGGAAAGCGCTCGGTTGACGATGTTGAGAAGCTCGGTCAGGTCGAACGGTTTCGGCAGATATTCGTAGGCCCCGGTTTCGGAGGCACGAATCGCGGTCATGAACGTGTTCTGGGCGCTCATGACGATGACGGGCAGTTCCGGTCGCGCCTTCTTGATGCGCGGCAGCATGTCGAAAGCGTTCTCGTCCGGCATGACCACGTCCGTAATGACGAGATCGCCCTCGCCGGCCGCCACCCAGCGCCATAGCGTCGAGGCGTTGGACGTCACGCGCACCTCGTGGCCGACGCGCGAAAGCGCCTGATTGAGGACCGTGCGGATCGCCGCGTCGTCGTCGGCGACGAGAATATTGCCGCGAACCATCATTTGCGGTCTCCTTCGCCATCATCGTCTGTGCCGAACGGCGTTTCTTTCCAGGCTGGCATCAGGATGCGGAAGGTGGTTGCGCGCGGCGTCGAATCGCATTCGATGATGCCGCCATGCTCGCCGACGATTTTCGCGACCAGCGCCAGACCAAGCCCCGACCCGTTCGGCTTGGTGGTGATGAAGGGATCGAACAGGATCGGCAGGATATCTTCGGAAACGCCAGAACCGTTGTCGCGCACGCAGAATTCCAGCGGCAGCGACACGCGGCCCTGCGTTCCGGGAACGGAAACACGGATGCCCGGCCGGAATGCGGTCGACAGAGTGATCTCGCCTTGCGGATCGCCGCCAATGGCCTCGGCCGCATTCTTGACCAGGTTGAGGAACACTTGGATGAGCTGATCGCGGTTGGCGAAAACCGGAGGCAATGATGGATCATAATCCTCCAATATCTTGATCCTCTTGGCAAAACCGTTCTTGGCAATCGCCTTCACATGGTCGAGCACGACATGGATGTTGACCGGATAGCGATCGATGGGCCGCTCGTCGGAAAACACCTCCATGCGATCGACCAGCGAGACGATGCGGTCGGTCTCGTCGGTGATCAGCCGGGTCAGCGCGCGATCCTCGTCGGAAGCCGACAGTTCGAGCAGCTGGGCAGCACCCCGGATGCCGGATAGCGGGTTCTTGATCTCGTGGGCGAGCATCGCGGCAAGGCCGGTTACCGAGCGTGCCGCACCGCGGTGCGTCATCTGCCGGTCGATCTTGTCGGCCATCGATCGCTCCTGGAACATCACCACGACGGAGCCCGGGAATTCCGACACCGGCGCGACATAGAGATCGACGACCTTCTCGATGCCGAGGCGCGGCGACGATACGTCGACCCGGTATTCGTTGACGGGTGCCCGGCGCTCGCGCACCTGGTCGACAAGCGTCAGCAGCGGACTGCCGAAGGGAATGAGCTTGGGTAGTGTATTGCGGGCGAGCATGGTCGCGCTCGAGCGGAAGAAATCCTCGGCATCGGCATTGGCGAAGGTGATGAACCCGTCCGCATCGACCATGATCACTGGGCGGCGGATGGTGTTGAGCACAATGTGGGCGGCGTCCGCCATATCCATGCTCTGTGCAACCGTGGCGTTCATGCTGCGCTCCGCAGGTTCATCGCCTCGGCAGCGCGTGAAAACACCTCGCGCAACGCGGCAACGACGCGGACGGGCTCGAAGGAGGTGAGGATCGCCTTTCGCTGCTCATCAACGACGCCAACAGCGTGGCGGTCGAGATACCAGCCAAGATGCTTGCGCGCCTGGCGCACGCCGCTTTCGATGCCGTAGAGCATCAGCATGTCCTCGTAGTGGGCAACGATGTAGTCGGCCAGCGCTTGCGGACTTTCCGGCACGCCGGGCGCCGCATCTTTTGCCGCGGCTGCCGCGATGCTGCCTGCCGTCCAGGGCGCGCCATAATGCGCGCGGCCGATCATCACCGCGTCGGCGCCCGACTGGTCGAGGATCATTGCCGCCTCCGCCGGCGATCCGACATCGCCATTGGCAACGACCGGGATCGACACGGCCTGTTTTGTTCGTGCGATGGCGCGCCAGTCGGCCTTGCCCTGGTAGAACTGGCAGCGCGTGCGGCCATGCACCGTCACCATCTGGACGCCCGCCTGCTCGGCGCGGCGCGCCAGCAGCGGCGCGTTGAGCGCGCTTTCGTCCCAGCCGAGCCGCATTTTACCGTGACCGGCACCTCGACGGCGCCGACCACCGCCTCAATCAACGACAAAGCGTGATCGAGATCGCGCATCAGCGCCGAACCGGCATAGCCGCCCGTCACCTTCTTGGCCGGGCAGCCCATGTTGATGTCGATGATGTCGGCGCCCTCGCCCGCGGCGAGTCGAGCGCCCTCGGCCATATGCGCCGCCTCATGGCCGGCAAGCTGGACCATGTGCACAGGCAGCCCGGAATGGCGGATACGAAGGCCACAACCGGCCCTGCCCCTGGCAAGCTCGCCGCTAGCCACCATCTCCGACACGACCAATCCGGCGCCATGCGCATAGGCACGCTGCCGGAACGGCTCATCGGTTATGCCCGACATCGGCGCGAGAAAAGCGCGATTGCGGATTCTCACACTGCCCACGTCCAGCGGCGAAGCCAATTTGGTGAGGTCAAACATGCACAAAAACCAAGCATCTTCAGTTGCTGCACAATCTCTAGCCAGAAAGGCAGCAATGTGCAACGCGCAATGACGTCACATTAAGGCGCATTTGGGAAAAATGCTGGCCTTCGGCCCATACCCGCGCCCTAAGCGGCGTACGTCTTTAGGAAAGGACCCTTTGGCAGTTTGCATCTGCGCATGATCTCTTCCGAAAAGCGATTCCACTTTTCGGGATCATGCGCTAAGCGTCTCGGCATGACAGATGCAAGCGAAATGCCAGCTTTGGCTACGGACTCTAGGGTTGCCGTGGTTATCGTCGCCGCCGGCCGCGGCGCGCGCGCCGGTCAGGCCGACGGCCCGAAGCAATACCAGAGGATCGGTGGCCATGCCGTTATCGCGCGCACATTGGATATGTTTTTGGCGCATCCCAGAATCGGTCCCGTCGTCGTCGCCATCCACGCCGACGACAGCGCGCTTTTTCGCAGCGCCGCCGGAGCCAACGCCGATCGAGTCATCACGGTGACCGGTGGCGCGTCCAGGCAGGACTCCGTCCGGCTCGGGCTGCTTGCGCTGAGAGGCCATGCACCGAGCCAGGTTCTGGTCCATGATGCCGTTCGCCCGTTCGTCGACGCCGAATTGATAGACCGTACGATCGCCGCTATCGGCGAGCGCCAGGGAGCGCTGCCTGCCTTACCCGTCGCCGACACGCTGAAACGTGAGTCGGCCGCCGGCATGATCGGCGAGACGGTTTCCAGGAACGGGCTTCATGCCGCCCAGACGCCGCAAGGCTTCCCGTTCTGGCCGATCCTGGCCGCCCACGAAAAGGCCCATCGCTTGGGCAAGGCGGACTTCACCGACGATGCCGCGATTGCCGAATGGGCGCATATTCCGGTGAAAATCGTTCCGGGCTCGCCGGACAATGTCAAGCTCACCTGGGCAAGGGATATTTCGATGGCGGATCAGCGGCTTTCCGGCGAGCGGCTGCGTTTTCCGGACATCCGCACCGGCAATGGCTACGACGTCCATGCCTTCGAGCCCGGTGACCATGTCGTCCTGTGCGGCGTCTCCATCCTGCACGACAAGAAACTGGCCGGCCATTCGGACGCCGATGTCGGCCTGCACGCCTTGACCGACGCGCTGCTCGCCACCTGCGGCGCCGGCGACATCGGCACGCATTTCCCGCCGTCGGATCCGCAGTGGAAAGGCGTGGCCTCGCGGATCTTCGTCGAACATGCGGCAAGACTGGTGCGTGCGCGCGGCGGGCGCATCGCCAATGCCGACATCACGCTGATCTGCGAGGCGCCCCGGGTCGGCCCACATCGCGAAGCAATGACCGAAATCCTTTCGGAAATGCTGGCAATTTCCCGGGACCGTATCTCTATCAAGGCAACAACCAACGAAAAGCTCGGCTTTGTCGGACGCGAGGAAGGCATAGCGGCTATCGCGACCGCCAGCGTCGTGTTTCCGGGGGATGTCCCCGAATGAGCAACAGCGATCTCGCAGATGCCCTGCTTCAGGCCTGCCGACAGCGTGGCATTATGCTGGCGACGGCCGAAAGCTGCACAGGCGGCATGATCATCGCCGCCCTTACCGACATCGCCGGCTCTTCCACGGTGGTCGACAGGGGTTTCATCACCTATTCCAACGAGGCCAAGACTGAGATGCTCGGCGTTTCCGCCGCCACGCTTGAGACGCACGGCGCGGTCTCGCGGGAAACCGCAGTCGAGATGGCGGCCGGCGCGTTGGCGCATTCGGGCGCCGGACTCACCCTTGCTGTTACCGGCATTGCCGGTCCGGGCGGCGGCTCGGCGGAAAAGCCCGTCGGCCTGGTCTGGTTCGGTATCGCCTTGACTGGCCGGCCGGTCGTCAGCGAATGTCAGTTGTTCGCCGACAAAGGCCGCAATTTCATCCGCCGGGAGACGGTCAGGCATGCGCTTGAACTGGGCTTGCGCGCACTCGCTGCGGATCAGGCTGCCGGCGTTGCGCCATAGATGACGTCGGCGCGCTTCTCGAACGCCTCGGAAAACATGCGGAAGGCGCGATCGAACATCGCTCCCATCACCGCACCCAGAATACGGCTCTTGAATTCGTAGTCGATGAAGAAGCAGACATTGCAACCGCCGTCGGCCGGCTCGAAACGCCAGGCGTTGCTCAGATATTTGAATGGACCGTCGATGTATTTGACGTCGATGGCCTTCTCGCCAGGTTTTAGCAGCACCTGCGTGGTGAAAGTCTCGCGGATCGCCTTGTAGCCGATGCTCATGTCGGCGACGAGCAGGGTGCGTCCGTCGCGTTCCTTGCGCGAGCGAACCGTCAGCGCCTCGCAAAGCGGCAGGAATTGCGGATAGGATTCGACATCGGCGACCAGAGCGAACATCTGTTCCGGCGTATGCGCAACGCGGCGGTGGGCTTCGAATTGTGGCATGAAACCAGTGTGTTAGGCGGACTTCCTGAGAAACGCTTCCCGTGCCGCGCGCAGCTTGGCGAAATCGTCGCCGGCGTGATGCGACGAACGCGTTAGCGGGCTCGATGCCACCAGCAGGAAGCCCTTGGTCTTGCCGATCGTCTCGAAGGACTTGAATTCCTCCGGCGTGACGAAACGGATCACAGGGTGGTGTTTCTTCGACGGCTGCAGATACTGGCCGATGGTCATGAAGTCGACATTGGCCGAACGCAGATCATCCATCAACTGCAGTATCTCGTTCCGCTCCTCGCCGAGGCCAACCATGATACCGGATTTGGTGAAGATCGACGGGTCGAGTTCCTTGACCCGCTGCAGGAGCCTAATCGAATGAAAATAGCGGGCGCCGGGCCGGACCGTCAGATAGTTCGACGGTACGGTCTCCAGATTGTGGTTGAACACGTCCGGCTTCGCCGCCACCACGATCTCCAACGCACCCTCCTTGCGCAGGAAGTCGGGCGTCAGGATTTCGATCGTCGTCGAAGGCGTTGCCGCCCTGATGGCGCGGATGACCTCGGCAAAGTGCTGAGCTCCGCCATCGGCGAGATCATCGCGGTCGACTGAGGTGATGACGACATGGCTCAGACCCATTTGCTTGACCGCATGGGCGATGCGCGCCGGTTCATCGGGATCGAGCGCTGTCGGAATGCCGGTGGCGACGTTGCAGAAGGCACAGGCGCGCGTGCAGATCTCACCCATGATCATGAAGGTGGCGTGCTTCTTTTCCCAGCACTCACCGATATTGGGGCAACCGGCCTCTTCGCACACCGTCACCAGTCTGTGCGACTTCACGATTTCGCGCGTCTCGGCATAGCCTTTTGACATCGGCGCCTTGACGCGGATCCAGTCGGGCTTGCGCAGCACATCCTGGTCAGGCTTGTGCGCCTTTTCAGGATGCCTCAGGCGCGGCGCATTGGCGATCGTGTCGAGGACGGTGACCATCAGAAATCCAGTTCATTCGCGATTGCCTTCCGGCGGTCGCTTTCACAAGTCATCTAGGACTTTTCGCTGCAAAGAAAAAGGCCGCGGCGGCGCATGCCGCCACAGCCGTTTTCGCATGGCAAGAGTTCAGCAACTAACGGCGCACCATGCGCCCTACCCAGATCAGCAGGCAGGCGCCGATGAAACCGGTGATCAGATAAGCGATCCAGCCAGCGCCGAAGGCGCCGATGTTGAGCGCCTGCAGGATGGCATTCAGCACGATCGCGCCGACGATGCCAAGAATGATGTTCATCAAGATGCCCATGTTGCTTTTCATGAACATCTCGGCAAGCCACCCTGCCAAACCGCCGATGATGATGGCTGCGATCCAGCCCACGCCATTCACGTCCATATGCCCTCTCCTTGTGTGATGAATGCATCCGGAAACGAATTACCTTGCCGTTGAGTTCCTTGGCTTTCACGTGTCGAGTCTCACGCGGTCAATTTATCACGCGTTCAGCGCGCGGCCATAGGCGTCGAGGACGCTTTCCTTCATCATCTCCGACAGCGTCGGATGCGGGAAGATGGTGTGCATCAGTTCTTCCTCGGTGGTCTCTAGGTTCATCGCCACGACAAAGCCCTGGATCAGCTCGGTCACTTCGGCGCCGACCATATGCGCGCCGAGCAACTGGCCGGTCTTCTTGTCGAAGATGGTCTTGACGAAACCCTGGTCTTCGCCGAGCGCGATGGCTTTGCCGTTGGCGGCGAACTGAAAGCGGCCGACGCGGATGTCCTTGCCCTCGGCCTTCGCTTTCGCTTCGGTCAAGCCGACGGAGGCAACCTGCGGGTTGCAATAGGTGCAGCCCGGGATCTTCAGCTTGTCAGTGGCATGCACGCCGGGGAAATTGGCGATCTTCTCCACGCACACCACGCCTTCATGTTCGGCCTTGTGGGCGAGCATAGGCGGGCCGGCAACGTCGCCGATGGCATAGATTCCGGCCACATTGGTGTTGCCGTAGCCGTCGACGACGACGCAGCCGCGTTCGGTCTTCACGCCGAGCGCTTCGAGGCCGAGATTCTCGATATTGCCCTGCACACCGACGGCCGAGATCATCCGGTCGGCGGTGATCTTCTCAACCTTGCCGTCCTTCATCTCGACATGCGCGGTGACCGAGTTCGCACCCTTCTCGACCTTGGTCACCTTGGCCTCGAGGATGATCTTCATGCCTTGCTTCTCGAACTGCTTTTGCGCGAATTTCGAGACCTCGGCGTCCTCGACCGGCATTACCGCCGGCAACAACTCGACCACAGTCACCTCCGCGCCCATGGTGCGGTAGAATGAGGCGAACTCGATGCCGATTGCGCCCGAACCCATCACCAGCAGCGATTTAGGCATCTCCTTCGGGACCATCGCTTCGAAATAGGTCCAGATCAGCTTGCCGTCGGGCTCGATGCCGGGCAGCGCTCGCGGCCTGGCGCCGGTCGCCAGGATTATGTGCTTGGCGGTATAAGTGCCCTCACCCTTGACGCCCTTGGGCGCCGGCGGCTGCGGCTCCATCGGCTTCTTCGACGAGTTCGACGCGACGATCTCGCCCGGTTTATCGCCGGAAGCCGCCTTGGAGAGCCTGGCTTCGCCCCAGATGACGTCGACCTTATTCTTCTTCATCAGGAAGGCGACGCCGCCGTTGAGCCGCAGCGAGACCTTTCGCGAGCGGTCGACCACGGCAGCGGTATCGACGCTGACCTTGCCGTCGATCTTCAAGCCGTAGTCCTTCAGATGATCGGAATAGTGCATGATCTCGGCCGAACGCAGCAGCGCCTTGGTCGGGATGCAGCCCCAGTTGAGGCAGATGCCGCCGAGATGCTCACGCTCGACGATCGCCGTCTTGAAGCCGAGTTGGGCGGAACGCACCGCCGTGACGTAGCCGCCGGGGCCGGAGCCGATGATGATGACGTCGTAGTTCTCAGCCACGGATTTCTCCCTGATTCTCTAGAGTTCCAGCATGACGCGCACGATTGGCGCCAATGCCTGCCCGATTTTCCGCGTGTTCTCCGCGTCGAGATGGACACCGTCGAGCGGCGTGGTCTCGGCCACCGTGCCGGCATCGAAAAAGCCGCAGCCGGCCTCGTCGGCAAGGGCGGAATATTGCGACGCCAGCCGCTTCGAAGCTTCGTCGCCGCCGGCGAACATTTCCTTGAACTCAGCGTTGTCGGTACGGCTGACCGCGGGCGGCGCGACGAGCAGGATCTGCGGCGCCGGCCAGTCGAACGGGTAGTCGTGGCCGCGCACGATATCGATCAGGCGCTGGATGCCTTGCTTGGCCGCCACCGGATTGCCGTGGATCCACGGCTTCATGTCGTTGGAGCCGAGCATGATGACGATCAGGTCGAGCGGCGCATGTGTCATCAGCACCGTCGGCAGCACTCTAGCGCCGTTACGGTCGGCGCCGGCCAGATGGTCGTCGAAAGCCGTTGTGCGGCCGTTCAAGCCTTCGGCGATGACCTGGATATCGCCTCCCAACATCGCCTGCAGCACACTCGGCCAGCGGTCCTTGAGCGGGTGGCGATCCAGACTTGCTGCATCATAACCCCAGGTCAGCGAGTCGCCGTAGCAAAGGACTGTTTTCATGCGTTTGCCCCCCTCCTGCTGAAATCTGCCCGCGCGCCTCACCCGCCAGCGCACCAACAGCCATTGCACATGATCGTTGCGACGCCGGAAGGACTGAAGGCAACAAGGCTGATGAAGAATTTCCGCACCGCCCTTCTTCCTTCTAGACCAGCATGCCCATCGGATTTTCGATCATGCGCTTGAAGGCGACGAGCAGTTCGGCGCCGAGCGCGCCGTCGACGGCGCGGTGATCGGTCGACAGCGTCACCGACATGATGGTCGCTATTCTGATCTCACCGTTCTTGACCACCGCGCGCTCTTCGCCGGCGCCGACCGCCAGAATCGTCGCATGCGGCGGGTTGATGACGGCGGCAAAGTCCTTGATGCCGAACATGCCGAGATTGGACACCGCCGTGGTGCCGCCCTGGTATTCCTCCGGTTTCAGCTTGCGGCTGCGGGCACGGCTGGCGAGATCCTTCATCTCGTTGGAGATGACCGACAGCGTCTTTTCATCGGCGCGCCGGATGATCGGCGTGATCAGCCCGCCAGGGATCGACACGGCGACACCGACATCGGCATGCTTGTGCTTGACCATTGCGCTCTCGGTCCATGACGCGTTGGCATCCGGCACCGCCATCAGCGCCATTGCCATCGCTTTGATGACCATGTCGTTGACCGACAGCTTGTAGGCCGGCGCCTCCCCCTTGTCGGTCTTCTTCATCGGGGCGGCCGCGTTGATCTGCGTGCGCAGCGCCAGAAGCGTGTCGAGCTCGCAGTCGAGCGTCAGGTAGAAATGCGGGATGGTGGTCGTGGCCTCGACCAGCCGGCGCGCAATGGTCTTGCGCATATTGTCATGCGGGACAAGCTCGTAGGAGCCTTCCGCAAACAGTTTTAGCACCTGGTCGTCCGACATTGGCTTTAGCGCGACAGCCGGAGCCGGAGCGCCGGCAGGTGCGGCTTTCGCGGCTGGTGCCGCCTTGGCGCCGCCACCGGAAATCGCTGCATCGACATCGGCCTTGACCACGCGGCCATGCGGGCCGGAGCCGCTCACCGCGGAGACATCGACACCGGCTTCCCGGGCGATGCGACGGGCAAGCGGCGAGGCGAAGACACGTTCGCCGCTTGCATGACCATTGGCAATCGGAGCCGCCTGGGGCGCCGGTGCGGCCGCAGGTTTCGGCGCTTCCGGCTTTGGGGTTTCCGCCTTTGGTGCTTCAGTTTTGGGGGCTTCTGTTTTTGGTGCCTCGGCTTTTGCCGGAGCGGCAGCGCCGTCACCGCTTTTGGCGGCAGCCGCCGCATCCTCGCCTTCGGCGGCGAGCACGGCGATCAGCGCATTGACCTTGACGCCTTCGGTGCCGGCCGGAACCACCAGCTTGGCCACCGTGCCCTCATCGACGGCTTCGACTTCCATCGTCGCCTTGTCGGTCTCGATCTCGGCGATCACATCGCCCGGCGAAACCTTGTCGCCCTCCTTGACCAGCCACTTGGCAAGATTGCCTTCTTCCATCGTGGGCGACAGGGCCGGCATGGTGATGTTGATCGGCATTTTTCCTCCTCAGTTCCGCCCGGTTAGCGAACGGTGCTGGATATTGAACTGCTCCGACATTCTGCCTCGATAGCCTTCTTCCAATGCCTGAAGCGTCTCGATTTCAGGGATGCCATCTTGTTCCAGTCTCATCCTGGCTATGTGCATGCCGACATCAGCGAGCACCATGCCCCAGTTGTGAGCGTTTGGTCCAAGAGGTCTTGCATCGTGACGGCCGCGTCCGAACCAATCCAGACGCGGAGTATTTCATCGAATTCGCTATTCTCGACGACCACCGCGGGAACTTCTAGTTCGCGCGACATCTCGTTAACCCCGGTACGTCACGGCTTTCACCGCCTCGATGACTTCCGCGACATTGGGCAATGCCAGCTTTTCGAGGTTTGCCGCGTAGGGCATCGGCACGTCCTTGCCGGCAATGGTGATGACCGGCGCATCGAGGAAATCGAAGGCGCGCTGCGACACCTGGCTGGCGATATGGTCGCCGACCGAGCTCTGCGGGAATCCTTCCTCCACCACCACCAGCCGATTGGTCTTCTTGACCGAGGCGATGATGGTGTCGAAATCGAGGGGGCGGATGGTCCTGAGGTCGATGATCTCGGCATCGATGCCCATGCCGCGCAATTCGGCCTCGGCCTTCACCGTGTAGGTCATGCCGATGCCGAAAGAGACGATGGTGACATCCTTGCCTGACTTGTGGATGCGCGCCTTGCCGATCGGCAGCACGAAATCGTCCATCTTCGGCACGTCGAAGGACTGGCCGTAAAGGATCTCGTTCTCGAGGAAGATGACCGGGTTCGCGTCGCGGATCGCGGCCTTTAGCAACCCCTTGGCGTCGGCGGCGGTGTAGGGCATCACCACTTTCAGGCCGGGAATGTGGCTGTACCAGGCGGCATAGCACTGCGAATGCTGGGCGGCGACACGGGCGGCCGCGCCGTTCGGCCCGCGAAAGACGATAGGCGCGCCCATCTGGCCGCCGGACATATAGAGCGTCTTGGCGGCGGAGTTGATGATCTGGTCGATCGCCTGCATGGCGAAGTTGAAGGTCATGAACTCGACGATCGGTTTCAGGCCGGCCATCGCCGCGCCGACGCCGACGCCGGCAAAACCGTGCTCGGTGATCGGCGTGTCGACGACGCGCCTCGGCCCGAATTCCTGCAGTAGCCCTTGCGTGATCTTGTAAGCGCCCTGGTACTCGGCCACCTCCTCGCCCATCACGAAGACGTCGCCGTCTCGACGCATCTCCTCGGCCATCGCGTCACGCAGCGCCTCGCGCACAGTGGTCGAGACCATTGCTGTGCCGGCCGGGATGTCAGGATCGGCGGCGGCCTTCATGGCGGGGGCAGCGGGAACGGACGCCTTCGGCGCCTCGCCGGCATCCTGCGGCGCGGACTTCGAGCCTTCCTCGGCTGCGTCGGTGCGCTGCCCGCCGTCTGAAATCGCATCCTGGGTGGAAGCCGGTGCAACCTTGGCATCCTTGCCGATATCGGCGGCGCTCTCGCCGTCCTGCAGCAGCACCGCTATCGGCGTGTTGACCTTCACGCCTTCGGTACCCTCGGCGACCAGGATCTTGCCGAGCGTGCCTTCGTCGACCGCTTCGACTTCCATCGTCGCCTTGTCGGTCTCGATCTCGGCAATAACGTCACCGGCGGCGACCTTGTCGCCCTCGTTCTTCAACCATTTGGAAACATTGCCCTCTTCCATGGTCGGCGAGAGTGCGGGCATGAGAATTTCGATCGGCATGTCCTTGCCCTCTCGTTACAATACGATGTCGGTCCAGAGCTCGGACGGATCCGGCTCTGCGTCGTTCTGGGCAAATTCGGCGGCGTCGGCGACAATGTCCCGGACCTCCTTGTCGACGGCCTTGAGCTCGTCCTCATCAGCCCACTTCTTGTCGAGCAGGCGCGCCTTGACCTGCTCGATCGGGTCACGCTCGGAGCGCATCTTCTGCACTTCTTCCTTGGAGCGGTACTTTGCCGGATCGGACATCGAGTGGCCGCGATAGCGGTAGGTCTGCATTTCGAGAATCAGCGGCCCCTTGCCGGCGCGGCACCATTCAGTTGCGAGATCGCCGGCTGCCTTGACCGCGCGGACGTCCATGCCGTCGACCTGGATACCGGGGATCTTGAAGGAGGCGCCGCGCTGCGAAAAATCCGTCTCGGCCGACGAACGCGATACCGAGGTGCCCATGGCATAGCGGTTGTTCTCGATGATGTAGATCACCGGCAGCTTCCACAGCGAGGCCATGTTGAAGCTTTCATAGACCTGGCCCTGATTGGCGGCGCCGTCGCCGAAATATGTCAGCGTTACATTGTTGTTGCCTCGATAGCGATTGGCGAAGGCGAGGCCGGTGCCGAGCGAAACCTGCGCGCCGACAATGCCGTGGCCGCCGTAAAAATGCTTTTCCTTGGAGAACATGTGCATGGAGCCGCCCTTGCCCCTGGACAAGCCGCCGCGGCGCCCGGTCAACTCGGCCATGACGCCGCGCGGCGACAGTTCCATCGCCAGCATGTGACCATGATCGCGGTAGGCGGTGATCATCTGATCGCCATCGACCAGCGCCATCTTCATGCCGGTGACAACTGCTTCCTGGCCGATATAGAGATGGCAGAAGCCGCCGATGAAGCCCATGCCGTAGAGCTGGCCGGCCTTTTCCTCGAAGCGGCGGATAAGCAGCATGCGCCGGTAGGCGTCAAGCTCCTCGTCTTTGGTGAAGTCGACAGGTTTGGGGGCCGAAACCCCCGCCGATTTGCCGTCGGATCTGGATTTGGATTTGGCAGGCGCTTTTCTGGCGGCGGTGGCCATGCATCACTCCCTGTTGGCGTCTCTTGCGGACACTGAGGGAGATCAGTTCTCCCCACCGATTTGGGGAGGCTAACACGCGGGAAAGCGTTTCGCCATGCTGAAAAATGCATGGCTGACATGCATCTAAGCGATTAAAATCATTGAAAATATCGTCGATTAACTTGAATTTGGTTATCTTGCCGTAGCTGGCAACATGATGGTGATTTCGTCGGCATGGGACATATTGAGCGCCTTGCGCGCCTGCTCGTCGAGCATGTCCTTCTCCAGCGTGCCCTGATGCATCAGCTGAACGCGCCGCTGCAGGTCGACCCGGCGCGCCTTGACGGCATCGAGCTCACTTTGCAGATCGACGGCTTCGGCTTCCAACCGATACTTGGAATAGATGCCGAATTCGCCATGATAGGCGTGGAATCCGAAATAGGCCAGGAATGCCACGCAGAGCGAGGGAATGATCAGCCGACCGGTGTTTCTCTGCTTGTGCTGACGTGTCCACATGATCCAAATCCCTTAGAGCGGCGCGCGTCGGCTTGGACGCGCAAAGGACGCTCTAACACTCTGCGACCTAGCCCTTTCTCGCCCGATTGTGCTTAATGGACGGTTACGGATGTCCGGATTTGGCGGTGTTGAAACAAAAAGGGCGAGGAATGCCCCCGCCCTTTTCATTCCGGATATCTTCTGTGGGCTCAGCCTTTCACGATCGACTTGCCGGCGTAGAGCGCCTGCTTGCCAAGCTCTTCCTCGATGCGGATGAGCTGGTTGTACTTGGCCATGCGATCCGAGCGCGACAGAGAGCCCGTCTTGATCTGCCCGCAATTGGTGGCGACGGCGAGATCGGCGATGGTCGAATCTTCGGTTTCGCCCGAGCGGTGCGACATTACCGCGGTGTAGCCGGCCTTGTGCGCGGTCTCGACGGCGTCGAGCGTTTCGGTCAATGAGCCGATCTGGTTGACCTTGACCAGGATAGAATTGGCGACGCCCATGCGGATGCCGTCGCGCAGCCGCGCGGTATTGGTGACGAACAGATCGTCGCCGACCAGCTGGGTCTTCTTGCCGATGAGGTCGGTCAGCGTTTTCCAGCCGTCCCAGTCGTCCTCGGCCAGCCCATCCTCGATCGTGATGATCGGATAATCCGCCGCAAGCTTGGCCAGATATTTGGCCTGGGTCTTCGGATCGCGGGTCTTCTTCTCGCCTTCGTAGACGTAGTTGCCGTCCTTGAAGAATTCGGTCGCGGCGCAATCGAGGCCCAGCGCAACCTCTTCGCCCGGCTTGAAGCCAGCCTTCTCGATCGATTCCATGATGAAATCGAGCGCGGCGGGCGCGCTTTTCAAGTTAGGAGCGAAGCCGCCCTCGTCACCTACATTGGTGTTGTGGCCGGCGCCCTTCAGCTTCTTCCTCAACGTATGGAAGATTTCCGAGCCCCAGCGCACGCCGTCACGCAGTGTCGGCGCACCGATCGGCAGGATCATGAATTCCTGGAAATCGATCGGGTTGTCGGCATGGGCGCCACCGTTGATGATGTTCATCATCGGCACCGGAAGCACGTGCGCCTTGGTGCCGCCGACATAGCGGTAGAGTGGCAGGCCGGCCGCTTCCGCCGCAGCCTTGGCCACAGCCAGCGAGACGCCGAGGATAGCGTTGGCGCCGAGCCGGCTCTTGTTGGGCGTGCCGTCGAGTTCGATCATGGTCTGGTCGATGTGGATCTGGTTCTCGGCTTCCATACCGCCGATCGCCTCGAACAGCTCGCCATTGACGGCCTCTACCGCTCGCAGGACCCCCTTGCCGAGGTAGCGGGCGCCGCCGTCGCGCAGTTCGACCGCCTCATGCGCGCCGGTCGACGCGCCGGAGGGCACCGCAGCGCGGCCCATCGAGCCATCTTCGAGGACGACGTCGACCTCAACGGTCGGGTTTCCGCGGCTGTCCAGGATTTCACGCCCGACAATGTCGATGATGGCAGTCATTGCGATGTCCCCGATTGATCTGACGAAGCGTCGGGCACGTCTTAGCCAAAGTGCTGCAAAACGCAATCGGGGCGTCCGCAAATATTGCCGCCACCTCCGCTACATCGATTCACAAAGCACAAATTGCTGTCATCATAAGTCATGTCAGCCATAAGTCTTGGCGGCATGCGGCTTTCTGGTTTATGCTCGCGCTGCGCGGGGCGAAACAGGAGGAGTTTCGCCATGTCTCAGTTGAGCGGTATTGTGAGTTTGTTCCTGATCGCGGCGGCGTTTTTGACGTCGTGTGACACTCAGCAGCCTCAACAGGGCGCGGTAGAGTTGTCGACCCTTGCGGCGGAGTAGATATCCTGCAAAAAGGCCCCCGGTCCAACCGGGGGCCTTTCTGATTCCGGCAGAGCAAGGTCAATGCCAATAAGGCTCGACCTTGTAGTAACTGTATGAGGCATCACGCGCGGCCTCGCCGTCGGCGCCCGTCAGTTCGTTGATCGAATAGGCGGGAGCAGCCTTCAGTTGCTCCTTCGTGAACGGCACGACGTAGCCGCCCTTGTCCTCGTCATAGTCGAGGCTCGCCCACGGAATGGCGTGGTACTTCTCGCCGATGCCGAGAAATCCGCCAAAGCCGATCACGGCAAACATGATTCCGTTCGACAACTTGTCGAGCATGACATCCTCGATGTCGCCGATGTGCGTGCCTTCCGTGTTATAAACCGATGTGCCGATAACCCGCGAAGCGGCGATGGCTTCAGTGTGTCCTGTCTGGGTTGTCATGGTGTGCTCCTCTTGTCGTTCACTTCAGGTTGGACAATGAGGAGAGGGCTGCGAAGGTTCCCGACTTTTATCCATGCGGCATGATCACTCAGCGAGGATAAAGGTAACCTTCATGTTGACGCGGTAGGCGGAGATCTTGCCGTCCTCGACGACGACTTTCTGATCCTGGATCCAGGCGCCTTCGACGTTCTTTAGGGTTTTTGCGGCGCGCGCAATCCCCACTTCGATGGCGTCCTGAAAGCTCTTATTCGACGATGATGTGATTTCGGTGACGCGGGCGACGGACATGGCTTCCTCCTCCAGGCACTCGGTTGCCTGGGCAGCGTACAACCGGCACCTGTTGACTACAAGTTTAGGGGGTCGGGACTTAGGGCCGGAGCCCTAAACTGCCCAGCCCTTGGCGACGCGATCGAATGCCATCAGCCTTTCAAGCAGCGCCCGAAGGTCCTTCAGCGGCACCATGTTGGGACCATCGGAGGGGGCATTGTCGGGATCCTGATGCGTCTCGATGAAGACGCCGGCGACACCGACCGCAACCGCAGCGCGCGCCAGCGTCTCGACGAAGCGCCGATCGCCACCCGAGGAGCCGCCCTGCCCGCCCGGCTGCTGCACCGAATGCGTGGCGTCGAAAATCACCGGCGCGCCGATCTTGGCCATGATCGGCAGGGCGCGCATATCGGACACCAGCGTGTTGTAGCCGAAAGACACGCCGCGCTCGGTGACCAGCACGTTGGCGTTTCCGGAACCGGTGATCTTGGCGGCAACGTTCTTCATGTCCCACGGTGCGAGGAACTGGCCCTTCTTCACGTTGACGACCTTGCCGGTTCTTGCCGCCGCGATCAGCAGATCTGTCTGGCGGCTGAGGAAAGCCGGGATCTGCAGGATATCGACGTGCGGCGCCACAAGCGCGCACTGTTCCTCGGTGTGGATATCGGTCAGGATCGGCAGCGAAAACGCCTTGCGCAAATCGTCGAAGACGGGCAGCGCCGCGTCGAGCCCGGCGCCGCGCGTGCCGCCAAGCGAGGTGCGGTTGGCCTTGTCGTAACTGGTCTTGTAGACGAGGCCCAGCCCTAGTTTCCCGCTCAGCTCCTTCAGTGCGCCAGCCATGTCGAAGGCGTGCTGGCGCGATTCAAGCTGGCACGGGCCGGCAATCAGCGACAGCGGCGCGGTGTTGCCGAAGACGACGTTGCCGACGGTTACGGACGAATTGGGCTTGCTCATGCTTTCTCCCGGAAAATGAAGGCCGCACCCTGCCCGGATGCCGGCCGGACGACAATATCATCGCCGCGTATTTCGTGTTTGACGGAACTGGCTGCAAACAGCTTGGCGACCGTGTCAGCGAAACGAACCGAAAAGACGATCCCCGCAAAGCGGAGTTCCGATGGCGCGCCGGCAGGTATGCCGAAGCGCGTCTCGAAAGCGACGGGGTCAAGCAGGGCCAAGGTTGCGTTCGGCAGGCCAAACGCAGTGCTGCTCCCCTGTCCGGTCGCCGGACTGCGCGTCGCGATCGAAATCAATCGGTGCTGTTTGGGTGGCTCGTTGCTGACCGCCACGACTTCGATGATGCCGGTTGCGCCATTGGGGTGGATCTGCAACGCGGTGCGGTCTACTTTCGGCGCATTGATCCGCTCACAGGCGAACAGGAATGCGTCCGTCGCCCCGGTGCCGGAGGCGAAGGCCAGTTTGAACGATACCGTGTCGCTCTTTCCCGCCGCGTCGGTGAAGGCGCGCGAAAAGCCCAGCATGTCTCCGGCAGACAGGCCGGCTTCGATGTAGCGCGCGTGATCGGCATCCGCATTTTCGGTGCCCAAGACAAGGGCGGAAAATCCCTCACTGCCGCACCTGTCGCGATAGGCACGATCGCGCGCGACGAAGACGTTGCCGTCCGCGATCGCTTTCGCCACCGCTTGCCCGTTGCCCACCGCCAGCGGCTCGAGATAGGTGCCGTCCTCAAGGAAGACGCAGCAGTTTTCCGTCCCGAAAGGATGGACGCCGGTCGGCGCCACGACAAAGCCAAGCGAAACCAGCCGCGCCCGCGCCACGTCGAGGCTCGCGGTCGGCAGCACAAGATGGTCAAGCGGATAAGGGCCTGGCGGACAAGGGCCTTCTGTCATCGTCTCGGTCATGCCGGCGCGGTGTGCATCATTCCGGAATTTGGTTCAAGAGCCTCACCTGACGCCGCGAAGATCCGGCGGCCTATCGTGGCGGCATTATGCGAGCCTCCGGAATACTTGCCGCTGCCGGAAACCAACTACGTCACCCAAATGAGAAAGATCCTGTTCATAACGGCAGCGGTCGTAGCGATGGCTGTTCTCGCCATGCTGGTCTGGGACGCGCCAAAGCGGCCGGGCGCCGATCCGACCGAACCGACCGCCGCTCAGGCAGAGTGATGTAGCTCCTGCTTCGGTCAATTTCTCTTCAGGTTGCAGCCACAACATCCGCCGAATATCGCAATTCGCGCAGCGGTTTGACCTGGCTGGTCGTCTCGGCATAGAGCGGATGCGCCTTGTAGGCGGCCAGAGCGGCATCATCCTCGAACTCGGCATAAACGACCACGTCGATCTCGTCCGAAAGCGGGTCAACCTTGGTGTTGAGCGTCACCTCGAAAAGGCGGGAATGGGGGATGTTGCCCAGCGCCAGCAAGCCCCTGCGTACGGCCTCGACATCCTCTTTGTGCCGCGCGCTGAAGAAAACGATATGCCGGATCAACCCCAGCCTCCTCGATCGATGTGCAAGCGTGTTTTGTGTGGGCAAAACGCTCGCGTCAACCGGCAACGATGTCGCGGCGACAACGCGTTGGGCGGGGGAAAGAAACCTAGACCATACTAGCGATGTAGCGCACGATGCGCGTTATCTCCCCGACCGTGGTGTCGAGATAGCGGCCCTGATTGTAGAGTCCGTCCCAGATCAGGAAGAACGTGACGGCGCAGATGACGATGACATAACGCATGCGTGAAACTACTGCATCTGGGTGGCTGCAACCATAGTGATTCCGGCGTTGAGCAGCGCCCTCCCCCCAAAATCTATCCATTGATCCGTGTTCGCCTGCCTTGGCTCTTGAAGTTCCCTTTGATGGCATCAAAGATTGCTGCGGGGATTCATCGGGAGGCGGCGTTCGCGCCCTGGCGAATGAACTGCAAGAGTGTGTGGAAACCGGCCATTTTTCGCCGGCGCCGCAGAAGTCCCGGGGGCGTGACATGGCTCACAAGGAAGACACCGGCGTTGCATCGGGCGACGCGGTCAGGTTGGACGAATTCAATTTCACCGAAACCGCTAAAGGCCTGTCGGCCAAGGCGCGGATGGTGCTGTCGGCGGCGATGAACCTGCCGCGTGGCTCGCTCAAGGTGAGGATGGGTCCGGACGCCGAACTGGTGCTCAAGAACTGGCGCTTGCCCGGCCGCGCCTTCAACGGCGGCACCATCGGCATCGCCAAATCCTACATGGACGGCGATTGGGACAGTCCCGACGAGACCAGTTTCCTGGACTGTTAGTGGTCAATTCTGAAATCGGAGAGAGCATCGCCGGCGGCGCCAGCTGGCTGGTCAACGCCGTCCAGCGTGTCCGCCACTGGTTCAACCAAAACACCCGCACCGGCTCGAAGCGCAACATTTCGGCGCATCACGATCTCGGCAACGCCTTTTACAAGGAATGGCTGGATCCGAGCATGACCTATTCGTCCGGCGCTCTATGTTGCTGGCGCCAACGATCTTGAAAGCGCGCAAGCCGCCAAATATCGCGCGCTGGCCAAGGACACGGGCATCGGCGCGAAAGACCACCTGCTGGAAATCGGTTGCGGCTGGGGCGGCTTTGCCGAATTCGCCGCACGCGAGATCGGCTGCCGCGTCACCGGGCTGACGATCAGCCGCGAGCAGCATGATTTCGCCAGAGAACGCGTCCATAAGGCTGGACATGCCGACAAGATCGACATCAAGCTGCAGGACTACCGCGACGAAACCGGATCCTACGACCGCATCGCCTCGATCGAGATGTTCGAGGCGGTCGGCGAAAAATACTGGCCTGTGTTTTTCCGCGAGATGAAGGATTGCCTGCGGCCTGGCGGCACCGCCGGCCTGCAGATCGTCACCATCACGAAAAGCCTACGACACCTATCGCGCCCGGCCGGATTTCATCCAGCGTTACGTCTTTCCCGGCGGCATGCTGCCGACGCCGTCGATCCTGAAAGCGCTCGGCAAAGACCATGGACTTGCTCATCTGGGCGAGCGCATTTTCCCGGATGACTATGCCGGCACGCTCGCCGAATGGCGCCACCGCTTCTGGGCGTCCTGGGAAAAGATCGTCCCGCTCGGTTTCGACGACCGCTTCTAGCAGCTCTGGGAATTTTACCTGCACTACTGCGAAGCCGGCTTCCGCGCCAGCTAGATCGATGTCCGGCAGGTGGTTTACACGGCTTAGGGTTTCTCCTGTTCGACATATCAGCCTTCAACGACGTGCCAGCCTTCAACAGCGCGTGCCAAGTCCTGCCCGAAGCAAGCGAGTCCATCAGGAACAGATGACGTGAATGAATGTGCGGGGCGGAGACATCAGCTCCTGTCGTCGCCTTGGGTTATCAGCCGCGCGCTGCGCTGACCGGTCACGTAGATCCATAGCCAGCTCAGCGAAACCGCAAGCCGGTTACGGAAGCCGATCAGGAAATAGATGTGCGCGAGGCCCCACAGCCACCAGGCCAGCCGGCCGGTGAGCTTGATCCAGCCGAAATCGATCGCGGCAGCGCGCTTACCGATCGTCGCCAGATCGCCGTCATGCTTGTAGCGGAAAGGGCGCGGGGTTGCGTCGCCGGCCAGCCGGGCCTTGATCGTCGCGGCGACATGCCGGCCCTGCTGCTTGGCGGCGGGTGCTACGCCGGGCACCATGCGGCCATCTGCCCGCAGGACGTGTGCAGCGTCGCCGACGACGAAAATCTCCGGGCTGCCCGGCACGGTCAGGCCGGGCTCGACCAGCACCCTGCCCGCACGGTCCGCTGCCGCCCCCAGCCATTCGGCGGCCGGCGAAGCGGCGACGCCTGCTGCCCACAGAATAGTCCTGGCCGGCAGCTGCGTGTCGCCGAAGACGACACCCTCGGCGTCGCAGCGTGTAACGGGCCGACCGAGTTCGACCGTCACGCCGAGCCGCTCGAGCGCCTTGCTGGCATAGTCGGAAAGTTCCGGCGCGAAATTGGGAAGGATGCGGTCACCGGCCTCAATCAGCACCACGCGCGTCAGCCGCGTATCGAAGTTGCGGAACTCGCCGCGCAGCATGTCGTGCGCCAGTTCAACAATGGTGCCGGCCAGTTCCACGCCGGTCGGTCCGCCACCAACGATCGCCAGCGTCAACAGCGCTTGGCGCTTGGCGGGATCGGTCTCCCGCTCGGCCTGCTCGAAGGCGAGCAGAATGCGCCGCCGAATGGTGGTGGCGTCCTCCAGCGTCTTCAGCCCCGGTGCGAAAGGCTCCCATTCGTCATGGCCGAAATAGGCGTGGCGGGCGCCGGTGGCCAGCAGCAGCGTATCGTAGGCGACCGCGCCGCCATCATCGAACAGCACGCGTTTGCCGATGCGGTCGACGCCGGCGACGGTGGCGAGCAGCGTGGTCACGTCCTTGCGCTTGCGCAGGAGATGGCGGATTGGCCAGGCGACTTCCGAGGTCGCCAGCGCTGTGGTCGCCACCTGATAGAGCAGCGGCTGGAAGAGATGATGGTTGCGCTTGTCTATCATGGTGATGCGCACCGGCGCACCGTCAAGCGCGCGGGTAAATTCGAGCCCCCCAAAGCCCGCCCCGACGACGACGACATGGTGACTGGATTCCTTCATCTCATTCACTCCGGGAGAGCAGGTTGGCCGGGAGAGCAGGTTGGCCGGGAGAGCAGGCTTGAGAGCAATTTCACCAAGGCTGATGTAGATACTTTTGTGCACCGCAACAACATCCGACTTGCTGACTGCCCGCCGTAAGATGTCGCGAATGTACATGCTCTATCCTGCCGCCGAGTATAATTTCATTGAAGCTGACGACAGGAGTGGAACTTGAATAGCGATCATGACGACTGTCCGGGTCAATATTCCTCGCCGCCTTGCTTCATGCATGAGCTCGACCCGGAATTCCGGACGCCCCTATCCGATTGGACCGACGTGAAACGATGGCGCAAGGCCGAGCGCGAGCGGCTGATTGCGGCGCGCCTCGCTATCTCGGCTGACGCGCGGGCGGCAATGTCGCAGCGCATCGGCGAAAGCCTCGACACGTTGATCGGCGACATCGCCGGCCGCATGGTCAGCCTCTACTGGCCGTTCCGGGGCGAGCCGGATCTGCGCCCATGGATGGCTTCCGTCAATGAGCGCGGCGGCCGTACCGCACTGCCTGTTGTCGTCGAGAAAGGCCAGCCTCTTGTCTTTCGCGCTTACGCACCGGGCGACCGGCTGGAGAAGGGCGTCTGGAACATTCCGATCCCTGCTGAAGGCGACCCGGTGCTGCCCGAGGTCGTCATTTCACCGATCGTCGGCATCGATCCGAGACAGTACCGGCTGGGCTATGGCGGTGGCTTCTTCGACCGCACACTGGCGGCGATGCCGTTCAAGCCGCTGGTCATCGGTGTCGGCTACGAACTGCAGCGCATCGCTACCATCTACCCGCAGCCGCATGACATCCCGATGGACCGGGTGGTGACGGAGGCGTTCAAGGCCTAGGCCAGTTCCGGCTTCATCCCCACCGCCGTCCGGTCGACGATCTCGCGCAAGGCGAAGGATGAATTGATCTTCGTCACATGCGGCATCGCCGACAGCCATTCCTTATGGATGCGCTCATAGTCGACGAGGTCTTTTGCCGCGATGCGCAGGATATAATCGTATTCGCCCGACATCAGGTGGCAGGACAGGACATTCGGGCAGCGCTTTATCGCCGCCTCGAAATCCGACAGCGTCTTCTCGAATTGCCCCGACAGCGATATATGCACGATCGCCGTCATCTGGTGGCCAAGAGCGGCATTGGAAAGCCGGGCGTGATAGCCGCGGATGGTTCCGGATTTCTCCAGATTGTCCAGTCGCCGCGAGCAGGCCGACTGCGACAGGCCGACTTTCTCGGCAAGCGCCGCGTTGGGTATCCGTCCATCCTTCTGCAACGTTTCGAGAATGGCGATATCGATCCTGTCGAGCGGCATTTTCCGGGATTCCTGCGACAATCCAGCTATTTTGCGCAACGATTATCGAGCCGTGCCCTTCTGCGCAAGCGCATTCGCAAACACTTACGGGACGATTCGTGGTTCACTATCTCTAAACAGGGAACCTGCCTCAAAAGGGCCGGATCAGGAGGAGAAGAAGATGCGCGTCGGCTGCCCCCGGGAAATCAAGAACCACGAATACCGCGTCGGCCTGACGCCGGGCTCGGTCCGCGAATATGTCGCGCATGGCCACGAAGTGCTGGTCGAGACCGGCGCCGGCGCCGGCATCGGCGCCGACGACAACGCCTATCGCGCAGCCGGCGCCACCATCGCCAAGACGGCCGCCGACGTGTTTGCCAAGTCCGACATGATCGTCAAGGTCAAGGAGCCGCAACCCGACGAATGGGTTCAGCTCCGTGACGGCCAGATCCTCTACACCTATCTCCATCTCGCGCCGGATCCGGAGCAGACCAAGGGCCTGCTGGCCTCGGGCGTGAGCGCCATCGCCTACGAGACCGTCACCGACGACCGCGGCGGCCTGCCGCTGCTTGCGCCGATGTCGGAAGTCGCCGGCCGCCTGTCGATCCAGGCCGGCGCCACCGCGCTGCAGAAGGCCAATGGCGGTCGCGGCGTGCTGCTCGGCGGCGTGCCCGGCGTGCTGCCCGGCAAGGTCACTGTGCTCGGCGGCGGCGTCGTCGGTCTGCATGCCGCCCGGATGGCGGTCGGCCTTGGCGCCGACGTCACCATCATCGACCGCTCGATCCCGCGCCTGCGCCAGCTCGACGACATCTTCGGCGGCCGCGTCCACACCCGCTACTCGACTGTCGAGGCGCTGGAAGAGGAATGTTTTTCGGCCGACATCGTCGTCGGCGCCGTGCTGATTCCAGGTGCCGCCGCGCCGAAGCTCGTTTCCCGCGAGATGCTGTCGGGCATGAAGAAAGGTTCGGTGCTGGTCGACGTCGCCATCGACCAGGGCGGCTGCTTCGAGACCTCGTACGCCACAACTCATGCCGTGCCGACCTATGAGGTCGACGGCGTCATTCACTATTGCGTCGCCAATATGCCGGGTGCAGTGCCGGTTACTTCGGCCCACGCGCTCAATAACGCAACGCTGCATTACGGCCTGCAGCTCGCCGACAAGGGCTTGAAGGCGCTGATCGACGATCATCATTTGCGCAACGGCCTGAATGTCCATAAGGGCAAGATCACCAACCGCGCGGTGGCCGAAGCACTCGGCTATGAGTTGGTCGAGCCGAAGGCCGTTCTCGCCGCCTGAACCCGCCGCTCAATCCTCTCCCGACCGAGCCGCCGACGCCCCCGGCGGCTCTTTTTTCACAAGCAAATTTCACGGTTTGCGATTAGCTGAGCGGCTTTGCCCGTCTTGCTTGCAATGTGTCTTTCCTGTGGCTTTTTTGTTACAGCCGCCAGCAAGGGCAGGTGCTAGACGGCTGGTGGGTTTTTCAAAAAGGTTGGGGCAATGACCAGCAAACGATTAGCAAAATCTCTTCTTCTTGGCGCAGTTTCCGTCCTGGCACTCGGATCGGTTGCTCATGCCGCCGACGCGGTCGTGCCGGTCGTCGAGACGTCGGCCTTCAACTGGAGTGGCATCTATGTCGGATTTGGCGTTGGCGCCGGCGCCAATGTCCACGAGCTCAGCAGCGATCTGGTTCCTGGCTTCTCGTTCAACGGAATTGGTGGTGAAGGCGTATACGGTGAACTGACCGTTGGGTACGACTATATGGTGTCGCCGCGCTTCCTGATCGGCGGACTTTTGGATGCCCATGCCGGCAACATTGAAACCACGCTCGATGTTGCTGGTTTCGATGCTTCGGTCCGCGAGACCTACGGTTTCGACGCTGGTTTGCGGCTTGGTTACCTCTTCACGCCAAACACTTTGGGCTATGTGCTCGGCGGCTATTCCTGGCAAAAATACAAATTCGACACGAACGCTGGTTTTGATTTCGATTGGGACCAGAGCGGCTACTTCGTCGGAGCTGGCGTTGAAACGGCCATCAACAGTAACTGGACCATCAAGTCAGAATATCGCTATACCCGCTTCGGTACTGAAAACATTCTTTCCGAGTTCGGTATACCGGACGGCGTCCTCGACACGGATACGTCGCGGCATACGTTCCAGGTTGCGGCCAACTATCGCTTTGGCGCCCAGAACGGTGGCGTCGCCTCTTTTGAGGCTCCTGCCTATAATTGGACCGGCTTCTACGTCGGCGGCGCCGCCGGCGCGGGTGCGTCGGTGCATCAGATCGACGTTCCGCCGGCTGGCGACCTCGAGTTCAACGGGATCGGTGGCGAAGGCGTGTTCGGCGAATTGAACGTCGGCTACGACCATGATTTCGGCAGCTGGGTCGCAGGCGTCATGGTGGATGCCCGCTACTCCGGCATGACTTCGGAGTTGGAAGTTCCGGGCGGATCGATCAATCTGGATACAGATTACGGTTTCGATGTACTTGCCCGTGTCGGTATGAAAGTCAACGAATCAACCCTCGCCTACGTGCTCGGTGGTTACAGCTGGCAGCACTTCGATCTGAACGCGTCTTCACCCATCGGCGATATCCTCGATTGGGACTCCAGCGGCTTCTCGGTGGGTGGTGGTCTGGAAACGGCCATGTCCAGCAACGTGACCGTCGGCCTCGAGTACCGCTATTCGCAGTTCTCCGAGAAGGATTTTTCGTCGGATCTTGGCCTGCCGGACGATACTCTCACCTCCACGCCTTCGTTCCATACCGTCCGCATCGGCGCGAAGTACAAGTTCAACTAGAACCGCCCAGACAACAGTCAAAGCCCGCCGGTCATTCCGGCGGGCTTTTTCTTTGGGCGGAAGAAATGCGGGGCGGACAGCGCGGGCAACAAAAAAGCGGAGCCAAAGCCCCGCTTCCTCTGATGTCGAGACTTCCCGCCGGTTCATCCGCGGTCGGCAAATCGATCGACAATCAATTCCGTAACGCGACAATGCGACAGGCGTACGACAGCTGCGATCGATGAATACCGCCCGAATCGTCACGCGCGCTCGATACGGCACTGGTAGCAATTGTTGCGCGCCGAGCGGACATGCACATAGGCGATCTCGTCGCGTTCGAACAAGGTCTCGGCCCGCGCCGCGATGGCGCCCGTCGGAATGACGCCGCCGCTGCCATAGACGATGCGGTCGTCCCTGCCGTAGCCGCGCAAGATGTAGTCGGCGCTTTCGAGCATTTCTGGAAGCACCTCCGCTTCGGCAGCGCGCTCGCATTCTTCGGCATGCAGAAAGATCGGACCGGTCTCGGCGTAGGGCTGCAATTCCGGGAATGGCCGGTAAGCCAGGACGAGATAGGCTTCTCCAGCGGCCACGTTCTTCAGGCAGTGGCGGCAAGGCACGCCGTCACCGTCGGATATTTTCCGCTCTGGTATCAGGCCATAGGCGTCCGGCGCGCCGCGCTGCAAGGCTCTGACATCTTCCGTGGGCAAGGCTTTGAACTGGATGGTCATGGCGAAATCTCCGGTGTCGTCGACCGAAAATTACGCCGCTGCGCCAGCGTCTCCCACCCGATTCCTGCCAATTTGGATCAGTCCATCAAGGCGTCGAGACCGCGCACCAGCCCTGTGATCTCCTGTACCCGCCTGATAGCGAGCAGCGTGCCGGCCACGTAAGGAGCAGCGGACGAGCCGGCGTCGTGACGAATGGTCAACCGCTCGTCGGGCAGGCCGAACAGCGCCTCACAGGACAGGATGTAGGAAGGCAGACGCAGCGCATGCACCTGCACCCCCTCGCCCGAACCGACCGCCGCACCGCGGGTTCCCGGCACACCCGAGACCTCCGAGACCGGCCGCGCGGTCGAAGCCTTGCGGACATCGGCCAGCGCTTCGGCAAGCTCGCGCGCGGTGCCGGACGGCGCGTCGGGTTTCTTGGCGCTCGCATAGTCGATCACCTCGACATCCGGCACGTATTTCGCCGCCATCAGGGCAAACCGCTTCATCAGCGTGGCGGTGATTGAAAAATTGCCGGCTGCAATGACGCCGACACGATTGGCGCGTGCTGCAGCGTCGATCTCGCCGAAATCGGTCGCACCCAACCCCGACGTGCCTATCACAACGTGCCGTCCTTTTTCTATGGCCAGCAGCGCATGGTCTTTCACCAGATGCGGCTTGGTGTAGTCGACCAGCACGTCCGACGGCACCTCCAGCGCCTCGGCCAAAGAGGCGGAAACGGTGATGCCGTTGGCCGGCATGCCAACCAGGAGGCCGGAATCCTGCCCCGCGCTGCTGCGTGACACAGCCCCGGCCAGTGCCATGTCGCCTTGCGCCCCGATCGCCGGAACCAGCGCCTTGCCGACCCAGCCGGTCGCACCGGCCATCACCACCCGTATCGTCATCGTTTGGGTCCTCCATCACCATCGAGCTTTGACCGACAGCGATATGTAAAGACCGCGGCTCATTCAAGCCCGGCTCTTTTCCGGGTGTTGATCCAGACCGCAGTGACTGAGCCTGATTCGAAAATCGCAGTGGCGAGTCAGATGATGGTGTCTTCGAGAACCGGAGCGGAGCGGACATTCAGGTCCGTGAGCACCGGAAGCGCAGAAGACGCCTTCAGATGGCCGCCAATGCGGATTTCGGACAGGCTCAGCGGATGAAGTCGTCGAAGCGGCGGAGCGTCACCCGGCGATTGCGCCAATTCTCGTCCTGCGTCTGCACGAGCAGGAATTCCTCGCCGTAGCCGACGGTTTCCAGTGTATAGCCCGGCACGCCGAATTCGCGCACCAAGGTGCGCCTCAGCGAGGCGGCGCGCTGTTCGGACAGGATCTGGTTCGATTGGAAGGCGCCAACCGCGTCGGTATGGCCTTCGATCAGCACGCGGGCGCCGGGGTCGCGCCGCAGGATGCGCTGAAGCGCATCGGCGATGTTTTCGATCTTGCCATATTGCGATTCGGAGATGGCCGCCGAGCCAAAGGCGAAATTGATCGACTGGATATCGATCGAACGGGCCATGCGCCGCAGGTCCGGCCGCCTCTTGAATTCGCGGATGGTGACGCGCTGGTTCGGGCGCAGCTTAACGCGGGGCGCGGCCTCGAGCTGACGCTCGATCGTCGCCGCCGAAGGCGTGGTTGCCTGAGCGGCGGCAAGGGTCGGCATGGCGAGGGCCGCAACCAGCGCGGCGGCAAATGTGCGTCGGGTCAGCATGATTTTCTGCTTCGGCCTCGGCCGCATTGATGGTGCCGGCAAGATGGCGAAGACAAGCTGAAGCATTGATGAACAATAGGTTCAGTTTGCGGAGAAAATCATGGCCGCATGACACTGGCCGCACGCTCGGCGAAAGTCATTGGATGCACGATCTCCTTCTTTTGCGCGACCGGTGCAAAGCCGAGCTTCTGGTAGAGCGGCAATGCCGCCGGATGGTCGAGCGTGCAGGTCTGCACCGTCACCCGCCTTGGACCGTGCGACCAGGCGGCGGCGATCGCCGCACCCAGGAACCAGCGGCCGATACCTTGGCCGGTCGCGTGCTCCATCATGCCGAAATAGGCAAGTTCCACTTCTTCCGGCAGATGCGGCTTTAGGTCAAAGAAACCGGCCGGCGACCCATCGAGATACAGCACCCTGATGTCGCGGTCCTCGCGATGGATGCCTGCAGAAAGCTCCTCGTCGCTCAGCCTCAGCACGTTGACCCAGTGCCATTTGCGGCCTACCCGATCCATCAGGTAGCGGTAGAAATGCAGCGGAATGTCCTTGGTCTTCAGCAATGCGATCTGGCGGTTGTACGGCACCGGCGGCGAGTAGGCCGGCGGCACATGCATTTCGAGAAACGTCACCGTGACCTCGATGTCTTCAAGCGCTCCGTTTTCCATCACTGTCGATCCTTGCCCGTCACGACGGGCGTATCGCTAAGCCCACCCCATTCCGTCCATGAACCGTCGTAGAGCCTGTTGTCGGTATGGCCAAGCGTCTCGAGCGCCAGCGTGATCGCCGCCGCAGTGACGCCTGAGCCGCAAGAGGTGACGACCGGCTTCGACAGGTCGATGCCGGCGTCCTCGATCACCTTGCGCAGTCGATCTTTCGACAGCAACTCGCCGTTCTCGGCAAGCGCCGAAAACGGCACGTTGTGCGCGCCGGGCATATGGCCTGAGCGGACGCCGGCGCGAGGCTCCGGCTCGGTACCGGCAAACCGGCCAGGCGAGCGCGCGTCGGCGATCTGGCTTTTCCCGGTCTCGACGATACGGCGCATGTCGGCCAGGCTGGCGACGCGGGCGGCATCGAAGTCGGCATGAAACACGCAAGGCGCGATCTTCGTCGGCTCCGCCGTCACCGGCCGTCCAGCCGCTTTCCAGCGGTCGAAGCCGCCGTCCAACACGTAGACCTCGAACACCCCCATGACACGGAACATCCACCAGGCGCGCGGCGCCGAGAAGAAGCCCGGACCGTCATAGACCACGATGGTGTCGTCGGCCGAAATACCCATGGCGCCGACATATTGGGCGAAATGCTGCGGCGACGGCAGCGTGTGCGGCAGTGGGGAATCGGGATCCGAGATCGCATCCTGATCCAGGAAACCGGCGCCTGGAATGTGCGCTGCGTCATATTCGGCGCGCGCGTCGCGCTTCTGCGCCGGCAGATACCAGGACGCGTCGACGATGGTCAGGCCAGGCTCGCCGAGGCGCTTCTGCAACCAGTCCGCATCGACGGTGAAAGGGCTGTCTTCGGCCATTCTTCTTCTCCTGCCCGCCTTTGACAATCTGTTTATCAGGCCGGCGGCATCGGTCCAAAGCGTATTCGGAAGCGTCGATTCTCGCGACCCTTCTTCTCGATCTTGCCGATATGGATCTCGCCGACTTCTCCAGTGCTCATCACATGGGTGCCGCCGCAAGGCTGGCTGTCGATCGAGGCGTTCTCGCCAATGCAGACCAGGCGGATCTTGCCCGTGCCGGCGGGTGGCCGAACATTCTTGGATTTCACCAGCGCCGGATTGGCCGCCAGTTCCTCGTCGGTGATCAGCCTGACAAAGACCGGGTGGTCGGCCCGCACCAGTTCCATCAACCTGGCCGTCACGTCTTCCCTGGTGAAGCCGGCATCCGGGATGTCGAAGTCGACACGGCTGTCGTCCTCGGAAACCGAGGCGCCGGTGATCGGGAACGGGCAGACGACGGTGAGCAAATGGCAGGCTGTGTGCATGCGCATCAGCAAATGCCGCCTCTCCCAATCGACGGCGAGCTTTATCGGTTCGCCGACCTCAAGCACCGCCTGCTCAGGCTGCGGCACATGAATGATCTCATCTTTGGTCTGACCGGTGATGGTGGCGGCAACAGCGATCAGGCTGCCGTCGTCGCGTTCGAGGGTGCCCGTATCGCCCGGCTGCCCGCCCGACGTGGCATAGAAGATCGTCCGGTCCAGTATTATGCCGCCACGATCGTTGACGGCTACAATCGTGGCGTCAGCCGTCCTGAGATAGGCGTCGTCGCGAAACAGCGCTTCCGTCCTGTAAGCCATCACGCGACCTTTTCGAACGGCACCGAAATTGTGCTCCGCTGTTCCATCCAGCCCGGTACCGGCAGCTTCTTTTGGCGCAGGAATTCCGGGTTGAACAATTTCGACTGATACCGCGTGCCGTAGTCGCAAAGCACGGTCACGATGGTGTGGCCGGGGCCCATTTCACGCGCCAACCGGATCGCGCCGGCAATGTTGATGCCGGTCGAGCCGCCGACGCACAGACCCTCCTCCTGGATAAGGTCGAAGACGATCGGCAGTGCATCCTCGTCCGGAATCTGGAAGGAGAAATCCGGCGTGAACCCTTCCAGATTGGCGGTGACCCGCCCCTGCCCGATGCCTTCGGTGATCGAGCTGCCTTCGGATTTCAGCTCTCCGCTGGTGTAGAAACTATAGAGCGCCGCACCCAGCGGATCGGCGAGCGCGATCTTGACGTCCTTGCTCTTGGACTTAAGCCCGAAAGCGATGCCGGCCAGTGTTCCGCCAGAGCCGACCGCCGAGACGAAACCGTCGACCTTGCCGCCGGTCTGGGCCCAGATTTCTTCCGCTGTGGTGCGGGTATGGCCGTCACGGTTGGCGACGTTGTCAAACTGATTGGCCCAGATCGCGCCGTTCGGCTCGGACCGGGCCATCTGCTCGGCCAGACGGCCCGACAGTTTCACATAATTGTTGGGGTTCTTGTAGGGAACGGCAGGCACCTCGATCAGCTCGGCGCCGAGCAATTTGATCGTGTCCTTCTTCTCCTGGCTTTGCGTCTCGGGGATGACGATCACGGTGCGGTAGCCAAGCGCTTTGGCAACCAGCGTCAATCCGATGCCGGTGTTGCCGGCCGTCCCCTCGACGATGACCCCACCCGGCCTCAAGAGCCCGCGCTGCTCGGCATCGCGGATGATGAACAGCGCGGCACGGTCCTTGACCGACTGGCCCGGATTCATGAATTCGGCCTTGCCCAGGATCTCGCAGCCGGTTTCTTCCGAGGCTCTTTTGAGGTGGATCAGAGGCGTATTGCCGATCGCTTCGATCACAGAACGGGGCATGGAGATTCCTTTATGCTTTGCGGCGGAACCCTAGAAACCCGAAGCTTCGGTTTCAAGGCAAGAATTTGCCTGGTCCAGCGGCATTTCAGGGCTGCAATCTCCTAAAATAGACCTTGCGTTCCGCCATTCATTGAAGCTCCCCATTGAAAAGCGCTCTTTTAATCCGATTTCTTCACCGCTAGAGCACAGGCTAAGAAATGTCGCAGGGCATAGCATGACACTCTATCGGGCGAACCCGAAGCACGGCGTCGCCTGGATAACGGGCGGCAGCAGCGGCATCGGCCGTTCACTGGCCAAGGACCTTGCGGCGCAAGGCTATGCCGTCGCGGTGACGGCGCTCGACGAGGATCCGATCGACACGCTTGTTGTCGAGACGGCGCAGATGCCGGGCCATGTCACGGCCTATCCTTGCGACGTCACCGATGAGAGACGCATGGCAAAGACGGTCGCAGCGATCGAGGAGGATCTTGGCCCGATCGTCTTGGCCGTCTTCAATGCCGGGAGCTATATTGCGACCGCCGGCGAAGACCTTACCGTCCGTGGATTTCGCCAGTCCTTCGATGTCAATTATTTCGGCATCATCAACGGCCTGGTGCCGGTCATCGAACGCATGCGCGTCCGCGCCCGCGGCCATATCGTCCTGGTCGGTTCGGTCACCGCTTATTTCGGCTGGCCGACCACGGCCGCCTATGGCGGCACCAAGGCGGCGATCAGTATCCTCGCAGAGTCGCTGAAATACGATTTCGACAAGATGAACGTCCGCATCCAGGTGATAAATCCGGGCTTCGTCGACACCCCGCTGACCGAGAAGAATTTGCTGCCGATGCCCGGGTTGATGCCCGTCAATCGCGCCTCGCGCCGCATGGCGCGCGGCATTGATTCCGGCGGCTTCGAAGTCACCTTCCCGCGCCGCTTGAGCTGGGGCCTGAAGCTGCTCAGAATCCTGCCGAGACCGTTCTGCCGATGGGTCATCAGCACCGCGACCCGCTGGAAGGCGCGTCCGCTGAATTTCGACCGCAAGCCGCCCAGCGAATAGCCCGGCCATCAAGTTGGCGATCCCGCGGGCGGGACGTCGTTGCCTGTTTGCCATCGCGGCCTTAGGTTGAGAATTGTTGCGTGGAGTCTGCGATGGGGCGACGAATCGTGCTTGCGGTGTTGGGTCTCGCCATCATTCTTTTTCTTGCCTTCGTGCTTGGCCCGCGCGTCCAAGCCGACACCACGATCCGCTTCGATCCTTCTGTGATCGGCGATGACCCGCAAGCCTATCTGGCAGGCAAGGAGGCTGCCGTACCGGGCATCTACGACGGGCTGGAAAAGGAAATCATCTGGGCCAATCCGATAGTTCATGCCAGGACGCCGCTGTCAATCGTCTATATCCACGGCTTTTCGGCGTCGAAGGGCGAGGTTCGTCCGCTGCCGGACGAGGTGGCCGACCAGCTCGATGCCAATCTTTACTACACCCGCCTCACCGGCCACGGACAGGGCGGTGCCGCGATGGCCGAAGGCAGCGTCAACGCCTGGATCAACGACTACGAGGAAGCGCTCGCCATTGGCCGGGCGATCGGCGACAAGGTGATCGTCATCGCCACCTCGACCGGCGGCTCGCTGGCAGCCTGGGCTGCGACGCAGCCGGGCGCCTCGAACGGGGTTGCGGCAATCGCGTTCATCTCGCCGAATTTCGGCGTCAAGGCTTCCGGCGCCGAACTCCTGACCATGCCGTGGGGCCAGGAGATCGCCGAGCTGGTCGCCGGCAAGCAGCGCAGCTTCGTGCCACGCAATGCCCTGCACGAGAAATTCTGGACCTACCGCTATCCGATCGCGGCGACCCTGCCGATGGTGGCGCTGACTGAGCTTGCCTACGGCGCGCCGGTAGAGAAGGCGACCATCCCTGCCCTCTTCATCTTTTCGGATTCGGACAAGATCGTGCGGTCCGACCGCACCCGCGAAATTGCCGGGCGCTGGGGCACCGCGCGCGAACTGGTGCCGGTCGATGATACCGGCGATCGGGACAACCACGTTATCGCCGGTGACGCGCTGTCGCCAGCAACCACGGCTTTCCTCGCGCAGCGCATTGTTGTGTGGGTAGAGGCGGTGGTGAAGTAGATCTCAGGCGAAAAAGGCGACCGAAGCATCGTCCGATCGCCTTTTTCAATTGTGAGCAGCCGAGCCGAGCCCGACAGGCTCGGCCGGATGCACTATCTGATTACGCAGCCCGCGCTGCTGGCCGCTTGCCGCCGAAACGACGCTTGTTGTTGCCCTTGAACGGCTTGGCGCCTTCCGGCTTACGCTCGCCGGCGAAGGCCTCGCCGAAGCGCTTCTTGCCGAAGCCGTTGTTCTGGCCACCTGGCCGCCTGCCGTCGCGACGGCCATTGCGGTCGTTGGCCGGCTCGAAGCTGCGCTCGTTCTTTTCGGCGGGATTGCGCTGCGGGTCGGGGCTGCCGAGATGGTCGGCAACGATCGGCAGCTTGGTGCGGATGATGCGCTCGACTTGGCGCAGCTTGCTGTTCTCGGACGGATCGCAGAGCGTGATGGCGATGCCGTCCATGCCGTTGCGGCCGGTACGGCCGATGCGGTGGACATAGCTCTCCGCCTCGTCCGGCAGGTCGAAATTCACCACGTGGCTGATGCCGGGCACGTCGATACCGCGCGCTGCAATATCAGTCGCCACAAGAATGCGCACCGAACCCTCGCGGAAATCGTTCAGCGCCTTCTGGCGAGCGTTCTGTGACTTGTTGCCGTGAATGACGGCGGCCTTGAAGCCGTCGCGCTCGAGGTCCTTGGTCACCCTGTCGGCGCCATGCTTGGTGCGCGAAAAGATGATGACGGACTTCATTGCCTCGTCGGCCAGCATCGTCGACAGCACCTGGCGCTTCTGCTTGGTGCGGGCAAAGACGACGCCCTGCACGATCTCGGCCGCAGCTGTGCTCTGCGGCGCGACCTCGACGCGGATCGGATTCTTCAGCAGGCCTTTCGCCAGCTCGGCGATTTCATTCGGCATGGTCGCCGAGAACAGCACCGTCTGACGGTCCGGCGCGGTTGCCCTGGCGATGCGCTTGACGTCGTTGATGAAGCCCATGTCGAGCATGCGGTCGCCCTCGTCGAGCACCAGCCATTTGGTGTCGGCAAGCACGAGGTCGCCCTCGCGCACCAGGTCGGTCAACCGGCCAGGCGTGGCGATCAGGATGTCGACGCCGGGGGCAACCTTCTTCACCTGGCTGAAGCGCGAGACGCCGCCCAGCACCAGCGCGGTCGAGACATGCGCGCCCTTGGCCAGGATCTTGATGGTATCTTCGATCTGCACGGCCAGTTCGCGCGTCGGCGCGAGAATCAGCGCACGAGCGGTCTTCGGCCGGCGCTTGGTGCCGAGCCCGATGATCTTCGACAAGATCGGCAGCGCGAACGCCGCGGTCTTGCCCGAACCGGTCTGGGCGATGCCGAAAATGTCACGGCCTTCCAGCTGCGGCGGGATCGCCTGGGCCTGGATCGGCTTGGGATCAGTGAAGCCGGCGCCGTGGGTGGCCTTGAGCAGCGCGCCGGTAATTCCAAGTGCTGCGAAACCCGAAAGTTCCCCAGTGTCCTTACAGGCCAAAGTGTTTTCGTTGGTCAAAATATTCTTCTTTCACGCGGCTCCTGGCCGCAAACATCAGTGGCGGCAGGGCGCAACCTGCCGTCGAAAAATTCTCATGGAACGACAGGCGGCGGACATAATCGTCCGCGCGGCTGCGCTGTCGTGCCCGCATGCATCATGCCGCGGGGCTTTTTCGCCGCCTTGCCGATCTCGGAAAGAGGGAAAACAGACGCAACCAGTCTCATACGTCGAGAAGGCCGGATAGTCCCGGCCCAAGCGCCTATGTCGCCGCATATGGCCCAGTTAGCCGCGAAATGCAAGGGGCGTTATGTTGCAGCGCAGCGAAAGCCATGGCGAAGCGGCGCTTGCGCTGCCCTGCTGCCATGATTACCACAAATCAGGCTTTCCGTTTTTGGGTATCGAGCGATGAAGGACGTGCTGAAGGAACTCGAGCGCCGCCGCGACATGGCGCGCATGGGCGGCGGCCGGGCCCGCATCGACGCTCAGCACAAGAAGGGCAAGCTCACCGCGCGTGAACGCATCGACGTCTTTCTCGACGAGGGCTCGTTCGAGGAGTTCGACATGTATGTCGAGCACCGCTCGACCGATTTCGGCATGGAGAAGACCAAAATCGCCGGCGACGGCGTCGTCACCGGCTGGGGCACCGTCAATGGCCGCCCGGTCTATGTCTTCGCCAAGGACTTTACCGTGTTCGGCGGCTCGCTGTCCGAGGCCCACGCCGAAAAGGTGGTCAAGGTGCAGGAGATGGCGCTGCGCAACCGCGCACCGATCATCGGCCTCTACGACGCCGGCGGCGCCCGCATCCAGGAAGGCGTGGCAGCACTTGGCGGTTATGCCGAGATATTCCAGCGCAATGTGCTCGCCTCCGGCGTTATCCCGCAGATTTCACTGATCATGGGCCCTTGCGCCGGTGGCGACGTCTATTCGCCTGCCATGACCGACTTCATCTTCATGGTGCGCGACACGTCCTACATGTTCGTCACCGGGCCGGACGTGGTGAAGACCGTCACCAACGAGACAGTCACCGCCGAGAGCCTCGGCGGTGCCTCCGTCCACACGACAAAGTCCTCGATCGCCGACGGCGCCTACGACAATGACGTCGAGGCGTTGCTGCAGATGCGCCGGCTGGTCGATCTGCTGCCTGCCTCCAATACGGCTGATATCCCCGAGATCGAATGCTACCAGTCGGTCACCGATCACGATCTGTCGCTCGACCGGCTGATCCCCGACAACGCCAATAAACCCTACGACATCAAGGAGTTGATCCTTAAAGTTGCCGACGAGGGTGACTTCTTCGAGATCCAGCAGAGTTTTGCGAAAAACATCGTCACCGGCTTCGGCCGCGTCGAAGGCCGCACGGTGGGCTTCGTCGCCAACCAGCCGATGGTGCTGGCCGGCGTGCTCGATTCCGACGCCAGCCGCAAGGCGGCGCGATTCGTGCGCTTCTGCGACTGTTTCTCGATTCCGATCGTCACCTTTGTCGACGTTCCAGGCTTTCTGCCCGGCACCGCGCAGGAATATGGCGGGCTGATCAAGCACGGCGCCAAGCTTTTGTTCGCCTATGCCGAAGCGACCGTCCCGAAGATCACCGTCATCACCCGAAAGGCCTATGGCGGCGCTTATGACGTGATGGCGTCAAAGCATCTGCGCGGCGACATGAACTATGCCTGGCCGACGGCGCAGATCGCGGTGATGGGCGCCAAGGGCGCGGTCGAGATCATCTATCGCAAGGACATCGGCGATGCGGAGAAGATCGCAGCGCATACAAAGGCTTACGAGGATCGCTTCTTGTCGCCCTTCGTCGCCGCCGAGCGCGGCTATGTCGATGAGGTGATCATGCCGCATTCGACCCGCCGCCGCATTGCGCGCGCGCTCCGCATGCTGCGCAACAAGGATATGCAGAACCCCTGGAAGAAGCACGACAACATTCCGTTGTGAGACGCTGATGTCGCGCCTGGTCCTCTACACGGGAGAGCACTTCGGCAGGTTTGCCGTCCTGCTTTTTGTTCTGCCGCTTTTCTGCCCGGTGCTCCTCTGGCTGCTGCTCGTTGACCGGCATCCGCTCGCGGCTATCGCGGGCGGTGTTATTGCCGTACCGGCTGCAATGCTGGCTTTCGTTCTGTTAATTGGAGCATTGTTTGTCGGTTTTCGGCCTAGCAGGGTGGAAGGTATTACTCGGGACTCGGCGCCAAAATTGTGGGCAGTGTGGGAAAGCGTGGCTGGCAAACATCGCGCCAGCCAGACGACGATTGTGCTAAGCAGTGATCTGAACGCCAGCATTGGGGAAGAGCGCCCGTTTCTGGGTCTTCTTGGGCGTCGGGCGATCTTGACCGTCGGTATCCCGTTGCTTGCCGTGACCGACGAAAAGGCATTTTCGGCAATCCTTGCTCACGAAAACGCTCATCTGAAAAACAGGGACACAAACGGCGGTCTCAATCTTGCCGAACTCGACAAAAGCTTCGATTTGATTTTCGAATATGCTCCTCCCGGAAAAACAGTTTCCGGCAGCCTGTTTTACTGGATGCTGGGTCCGCTGTCGTACTCTCTGGAACGCGAAGGAATACGGCTATCGCGACGAGCGGAAATCGATGCCGATCGTCATGCGGCAATGTCAGGCGATTCGCACGAAGCGGCGCGCGCCCTGCTCCTGATCGCCGCAGCCGATAAGTTCCTCGATGATCGGGTCTACAATCCGCTCAAGCGTGAGTTGCTTGGCGCGATGGCACCGCCTCGCCCGCCGCTCGATAGAGTTCTGGCGGTGTGCAGCGATTTGTCGAGCACGAGCCTTCTGCAAGAATATGCACTGAAGGCCTGGGACGCCCCCGATAACGAGAACGCGGACCATCCACGATGGTCGGAACGTCTGACTGCTCTTGGATATAGCTCCGTTCCAACGGTAGAGCCGGTTTTGGTTCCTGCCCTGTCGAGCCTGCTGAGCAATGAAATGGTCGCAGAGCGGGTTCGCCATTTCGACAGTGAATGGACATCGAAAATCGCCGATTATCTCGATCGGTAGCCGATCCATTTGGATTTTTGCGACGAGCTACCGGTCACTCCGCTTCCGCCGCGCCGAACCCCGCGCCCATCGTCGCGCGGACGGCGCCCGACCACGGCGTGGCATGATTGTCGATGCGCATCTGGAAGATAAAATAGGTCGGCGAGCAGAAGCCGATACCTTTCACCCTGCCGATACCAGGCGTATCGGGCGGTAGCGACTGGCACATATAATCCTCACGGCAGAAATGATCGGCCGAGCAGGCCGGCCGGTTGCCGCGGTTGACCGCGCCGCCTAGGCACTGGTCGAAATTGTTGGTCGCCACGCAAATGTCGAATTTTTTCCCGCCAACCAGCCCGCAGATCTCGTTCGGCATCGGCTTGCCCGGCTTGAAGGCGGCAAAGGCACGATCCTTGTCGTCGCAGCCGCGATAGGCAATGCCGGCCGGCACGCCGATCTTCGGCGGCCGGCAGGTGTAGGCGGCGCGCGAAATGTCGGTCGCGAAGGCCGCGAACTGGCCTGATATGCTGTAGCGGTCATTGAAAGGCTGCCCCGGGTTGCTGGTGATCGAGCCGGTCAGACATGGATGGCCGGAAAACATCTTTTCGCTGTCCTTGGGCAACAAGCATTGCGCCTGCTTCGTCCGCACGCCGGATGCAGTCGCCAGCGCCGTGCAGATGGTGCCGCCGTCGCATTGCCAGGTCGTGCCGAAGCCGGCCGCATCCTCCGGCATCAGACACGGCATCGCCACCTCGGCCGGCAGATAGGCGACCTCGTCCGCGTCCTTCCATGCAGCCGGCGGCGCGAAGGACAATGGGCGGAATCGGTTCGGCTCCTTGCCCTCTGCGGTCGCGCGCAGCCATGCCTCGCGTCGCGGCATCTCGGCATGAAGATGCGGCGAGATACCGACCTCGATGCGGTTCAGCGGCGAGGTCGTCTTGTCATCGAGGCCGATGAAATGGAAACCAGCGGTCGAACCAGCTTGATGACAACCCTGGCAGGCGCCATTGTCGAGCCGCTCGACCAGCGCTTCCGGCGTGCGCACCAGCTTCAGCGCGGAATAGTCGAGCCCAGAAAAATCCGCGGGCTGGAATAGCGGCGTGAACGGGTGATTGGCCTGCCTTGCGCTGCCGAAAGTCGACCACGAGATGACCTTCTTCGCCAAGAATTCATGCGGGATTTCGTAGACGCCGAGATCGACCGCCGCGAGATTGGCGCTGATATAGTCGGCGAGTTTTGCTTTCAGCGCGGCGTCGTCGGCAAGCCGCGCCGCGTCGGGCGTGTTTTCCAGCGACTTTTCGCTGACCGTCTCTCCATCGATGCCAAAAATCCGCATGAGATAGGCGGCCTGCCCGCCGAATTCGGTCTCCTGGCCGGAGGGAAAGCGCACCACCTGGGCGTTGAGCTCGAGCTGCTTGAAGCTCAGTCCGGCCTTCTCCAGCGGCCCGCCGATGAGCCAGCCGGTATCGACGGTCTCGTCGAGCTGCGGCGTCCAGCGCCCGGCAACGCCGACGCAGCCGCCGTCGGCGTCCGGCGCGGCGCTGTAGATGGCATTGAAGTTGAACGGCAGGCGCGAGGCCAGAACCCTGCCGTTTTTCTTGAAGCTGTAGGCAAGGCGGTAGATAAAACGCACCTCGCCGCAGCGCCCGTCGCCTCGTATTTCGGCGAAATCACGCCGATCGAGCCTATTGACGACACCGACCAGCCGGAAGCGCGCGGCGTCGGTCTTCAGCCAGCGCATGTCCATGACGCGGCCGACATTGCCGTCGGTGACTTCATAGAGCGGCCGCCCGCCAGCCTTCATCTCTGCCCGCAGCGCGGCGACGTCGTTCGCAATCGTTTCGACGATCTGGTGATAGGCCGGCGCCTTGTCATAGAGCGTCCTCAGGTCACCCTTGCCATCGACGCCGAAAATATCGTCGAAGCCAAAACCTCTAGCGTCGAGGGCGGCGAGCACGGCCGGATCGTCGACGATGGTCACGGGACCTTCGGCGTGCGCGGTGTGCGCCAGGAAAACGGCGACGAAGACTGCGGCAAACAGCGCAAACCCGCGGTTCATCGAGCAGTCACCTCGTTGCGACATTCGGCAAGCTCGCGCAGCACCGGCACCAGCGCCAGCGGCAGGTCTTCGGCGATCAGCCCTGGTCCGAAACGGCTGCCGGCCTCGGCATGAATCCAGACCGCCGCACAGGCGGCTTCGAAAGCCGGCATGCCTTGCGCCAGGAAGCCGGCGATGATGCCCGACAGCACGTCGCCCGAACCGGCGGTGGCCAGCCATGGCGCGCCATTGCCATTGATCGCTGCTCTGCCATCGGATGCCGCGATCACCGTGTCCGCGCCCTTGTAGACGACGATGGCGCCGGCGCGCTCGGCGGCAGTGCGCGCCTTGGCCAGCTTGGACAGATTCTTGTCCCCGGCGATGTCCGTAAATATCCTGGCGAATTCGCCCTCATGCGGCGTCAGCACCAGCGTCGGCGCGTTCGAACGACGGGCGGCGTCGAACAAAGCGTTCGGCGCATCGCGAAACGAAGTGATGCCATCGGCATCGAGCACCAGCCCGTCGACCCTGCCGTCTTGCCGCTGCCTGTTGGCCAGCACGCCAAGGGCAAAATCCCGTGTCTTTTCGCCGACGCCAAATCCGGGGCCGAGGACGAAGACCGACGGCCGGCGGCTGCCGATGAATGCCTGTACGTCCGCAACGCTGTCACTCTTGTGCAGCATGATCGAGGTCAGATGCGCGGCGTTCACGTGCATGGCGTTCGCGGGCGCGAGTACGGTCACCGCCCCTGCCCCGCTTCTCGCCCCGGCCAGCGCCGACAGCCGTGCGGCGCCCGTCGCATTCGGCCCACCGGAAAAGACACCGACATGGCCGCGCTTGTATTTATGGGCGTCGACGGTCGGAACCGGGAAATTCCCTATCCAAAGCGGCGGGGTGTTCTCAAAGGTTCGCGGTTCAAGCTGCGCAACGATCCCGTCGCCGATGCCGATATCGGCAAGCACCAACTCGCCGCACATCTCGCGCCCAGGCAACAGCAGATGGCCGGGCTTTTTTCGCGCAAACGTCACCGTGATCCGGGCGTGGAATGCCTGGCCGAGAACCTGGCCGCTCTCGCCTGACACACCTGAGGGCAGATCGACCGCAACGACAGGCAGGTTCAGCTCTGTCGCGACCTCGACCGCCTTGGCGGCATCGCCGGACAGCGGCTTGGACAGCCCTGCCCCATAGAGCGCGTCGACCAGGATCGCTCCTGCCTCGGCGGCAAATTCCGACAGTGGCCGAGGCCTGACCGGGCATTCCGAAGCGGCGAGCGCCGCGTCGCTGCCGGCTTTGGGGAAGCCGGATGCCCACATCAAGACGTCGACGGCGCTGTCCTGAAGAATGCGGGCGACGACATATCCGTCGCCGCCATTGTTCCCGGGCCCGCACAGTACGTGTACGCGTCTGGCAGCCGGAAAACGGGCGAGCACCACCGCAGCGACCGCGGCACCTGCATTGCGCATCAGGCCAATGCCGTTGAGTGGTCCGGCGGAAATCGTCAACCAGTCGGCCTCAGCCATTTCGGCCGGAGACAAAATTTCATTGTTCATGGATGCCGATCCGCATTGGCTCAAGCCCGATCCCTGTGGTCAAACCCCGATCCCTGTGGTCAAACATTGTCCAGTTTTCGGTTCGAAGCAAACGGTGATGAGAGGGCACGATCTATAAGCACATCGTTAGGGACAATGGCTTCTTCGAAGCACAAATGCTCGCGAAATGCTCTGTCTGCCCAATTATTGTGCGGACGGAAGCGCCGACAATGTGTAGGTTCCCAGTATCCATGACGCATCCAACACGGCGAATGACGCGAATTTATCCCCCAACGCGGCATGGCATCGAAATCGCGTGATACCGCTTCGAATCCCCTCAAATTGGCACAGTTCGTGCTTGAAGGAGGCGCAAGCGGGGCTCACAACCCGTCTTTTTGGCAGTGGAGGCCACTTTTTACATGAAAAAGATCGAAGCGATCATCAAGCCGTTCAAACTAGACGAAGTGAAAGAAGCGCTTCAGGAGGCCGGGCTGCAAGGCATCACCGTTACGGAAGCCAAGGGTTTTGGCCGCCAGAAGGGCCATACCGAACTCTATCGCGGCGCTGAATATGTCGTGGATTTTCTGCCCAAGGTGAAAATCGAGGTCGTGCTCGGCGACGACGCGGTCGAAGGCGCGATCGAAGCCATCCGCAAGGCCGCCCAGACCGGCCGCATCGGCGACGGCAAGATCTTCGTCTCCAACATCGAGGAAGTTGTACGCATCCGCACCGGGGAAACAGGGATGGACGCGGTCTGAGCTTTCTGATTTCAGATCATCTCCTCGAAACGTCATCACACAGGGAAACATGACATGACGACAGCCAAAGACATCATGAAGCAGATCAAGGACAACGACGTGAAATTCGTTGACCTGCGCTTCACCGATCCGAAGGGCAAGCTGCAGCACGTGACGATGGATGTCGTTGAGGTCGAGGAAGACATGTTTGCCGACGGCGTCATGTTCGACGGATCTTCCATCGCCGGCTGGAAGGCGATCAACGAGTCCGACATGGTGCTGATGCCCGATACCGAGACAGTGCATATGGATCCGTTCTTCGCACAGTCGACCATGGTTATCCTGTGCGACATCCTCGATCCGATCTCCGGAGAATCCTACAACCGCGACCCGCGCGGCACCGCCAAGAAGGCAGAAGCCTACATGAAGGCGGAAGGCATCGGCGATCAGATCTTCGTCGGCCCGGAAGCCGAGTTCTTCGTGTTCGACGACGTCAAGTACAAGGCCGATCCGTACAACACTGGCTTCAAGCTCGACTCCACCGAATTGCCGTCCAACGACGACACCGACTACGAGACCGGCAATCTCGGCCACCGCCCGCGCATCAAGGGCGGCTATTTCCCGGTGCCGCCGATCGACTCGGCGCAGGACATGCGCTCTGAAATGCTGACCGTGCTCGCCGAAATGGGCGTGCGTGTCGAAAAGCACCACCACGAAGTGGCCGCCGCCCAGCACGAACTCGGCATCAAGTTCGACACGCTGGTCCGCAACGCCGACAAGATGCTTATCTACAAGTATGTCGTGCATCAGGTTGCTAACGCCTACGGCAAGACGGCCACCTTCATGCCGAAGCCGGTCTTCGGAGACAATGGTTCGGGCATGCATGTCCACCAGTCGATCTGGAAGGAGGGCAAGCCGACCTTCGCCGGCAATGAATATGCCGGTCTCTCGGAGAGCTGCCTGTTTTACATCGGCGGCGTCATCAAGCACGCCAAGGCGATCAACGCCTTCACCAACCCGCTGACCAATTCCTACAAGCGCCTGGTGCCGGGCTATGAAGCGCCGGTGCTGCTCGCCTATTCGGCCCGCAACCGCTCTGCCTCCTGCCGCATACCATTCGGCTCGTCGCCGAAGTCCAAGCGCGTCGAGGTCCGCTTCCCCGATCCGGGCGCGAACCCCTATCTCGCCTTTGCCGCCATGCTGATGGCCGGCCTGGACGGCATCAAGAACAAGATCCATCCGGGACAGCCGATGGACAAGGATCTCTACGACCTGCCGCCGAAGGAACTGAAGAAGATCCCGACCGTCTGCGGCTCGCTGCGCGAGGCGCTGCAGAACCTCGACAGGGACCGCGGCTTCCTGAAGGCCGGCGGCGTCTTCGACGACGACCAGATCGACAGCTACATCGAGCTCAAGATGGCCGAAGTGATGCGCTTCGAAATGACCCCGCATCCGGTCGAATACGACATGTATTATTCGGTCTGACCGGATCGGCTAAAGGACAACAAAACCCCGCCGGAGCGATCCGGCGGGGTTTTTTGTTTGGGATGGAGAATACAAATCGAGCAGTTGGTGTAGTCGCCCTTGGCAAAACGCCGACGCGACGAGAGCGAGACACGGCGCAGACACTCAGGTCTACGCCGTGAACGCATGCTCAAGCGGCAGCCGAAACCTCTGCGCTGGCCGGGACGGAGGCGATCGTCTTCAGGATTTGCGAGGCGATCTGGTAGGGGTCGCCCTGCGAGTTCGGGCGGCGATCCTCGAGATAACCCTTATAGCCATTGTTGATGAAAGAATGCGGCACTCGGATCGAGGCGCCGCGGTCGGCGATGCCATAGCTGAACCTGTTCCATGGCGCGGTCTCATGCTTGCCGGTCAAACGCTTGTCGTTGTCCGGCCCGTAGACGGCGATGTGATCCATCAGGTTTTTGTCGAAGGCAGCCATCAGCGCCTCGAAATAGTCCTTGCCGCCGACTTCGCGCATATAGGCGGTCGAGAAGTTGGCGTGCATGCCGGAACCGTTCCAGTCGGTGTCGCCGAGCGGCTTGCAGTGGTATTCGATGTCGATCCCGTATTTCTCGGTGAGGCGCTGCATCAGGTAGCGGGCCATCCACATCTGGTCGGCGGCCTTCTTGGAGCCCTTGCCGAAAATCTGGAATTCCCACTGGCCCTTGGCGACCTCGGCGTTGATGCCTTCGTGGTTGATGCCGGCGGCAAGGCAGAGGTCGAGGTGCTCCTCGACGATCTGCCTGGCGACGGAGCCGACGTTCGAATAGCCAACGCCGGTGTAGTACGGGCCTTGCGGCGCCGGGTAACCGCTTTCGGGGAAGCCGAGCGGGCGGCCATCCTTGTAGAAGAAATACTCCTGCTCGAAGCCGAACCAGGCGCCCTCGTCATCGAGGATGGTGGCGCGCTTGTTGGAAACATGCGGCGTCACGCCGTCCGGCATCATCACTTCGCACATGACGAGCACGCCATTGGTGCGCGCGGGATCCGGATAGATGGCGACCGGCTTCAGTACGCAGTCGGAGCTGTGGCCTTCAGCCTGCATCGTCGAAGAACCGTCGAAGCCCCACAACGGAAGCTGGTCGAGCGTCGGGAACTCGGCATATTCCTTGATCTGCGTCTTTCCGCGAAGGTTGGGAACCGGGGTGTATCCATCGAGCCAAATGTACTCGAGCTTGTATTTCGTCATTCTAGCCTCTCGTTGCTTTGATCACCGAACCCTGGACGGCGCCGGCGTGCCAGCCACCCTGCAGCCGACCTGCCGGATTACTAAAAAGCAATTCGTGTGCCATTCTCACCAGCGAAGGATGCGACAAAACTGACGTCGAATCCCGACAAATTCGTCGTGCCGTCACCGCAATGCGTCCGGAACAATCACAAGCATGTTTTGTATAAATAATAGGCAGACACTGATCTTTTTGTAATCATATTGCCTAACTCGATTGCAGAACCTATCTTCGGGCAAGATTGAATCGGCAAGGCTCTGCAGAAGAAAGGAGACCGACAATGGAAATCACTCCTACCCGTCAGTCGGCCAAAATCCTGATGTTCCCGGTGGCGGCGCGCGCCTCTGCCTCAAATTTAAGCGGAAAGGCTAAGTTCGCGGCAGAACTTGCCTCATTGCGCAACCGTACGGATTTCGGAAGCGGTTGGTATCACGAAGCGGCCATCGAGGAAGCGAAACAGGACAGGAAGAGCTAACCCTTCCCTCCCACCGCTTCTGACGAATTGCAAAACCCGGCGCGATCACTCGCGCCGGGCTTTTCATTTTTGCTATCAAGCCAAGATCAGGTCTTGGCGTGCAAGTTCGTTCCCAGCGTATCCCTGACGAAGATCATACCGATGATCAGCGACATCGCCGCGATCACCACCGGATACCAGAGGCCATAATAAATATCACCCTTATAGGCGCTGAGCGCGAACACCGTTGCTGGCAGCAGGCCGCCGAACCAGCCATTGCCGATGTGATAGGGCAACGACATGCCGGTATAGCGGATGCGTGTCGGGAACATCTCGACCAGGATCGCAGCGATCGGTCCGTAGACCATGGTCACGTAAAGCACCAGGATGAACAGGATGCCGATAACCTTTGCCCAGCTGACCTGTTCAGGGTCGGCAAACATCGCAAAGGCGCCTGCTCCCGGGACGCTGTAGACGGTGATTTCGGGCGCTCCCGCCGCGGCCTCATCGGCCGTCAGCAGCTTGTCCTTGATCGCCTGGTCGGCCGCAACCGTCATCTTGTCGCCGGCGCGGATTGCGGCGGCGTCAAGCTTCAGTTCCGGATTGGCCGCGACGAAGGCGTCAAGCTTCTGGTCGGCGACCTTGGCCGCAGCACGCTTCAGCGGATAGCCGCCGTCCCGCAACGCAATGTTGATTGCCGTTTTAAACGCGGCGTCACTTGAAGTTGCGTTGTCTGCGGCTGCCACGGCGTCATAGGACGCCACATTTGCGGTGCCGATCTTGACACTGGCCGCAGTCCCCGGTGTCGCTGTCGTGACGATGTCATAGGGCACCGAGCTCTTGGCAAGGAAGTCCGTCGCAATATCGCACGACGTCAGAGGCTTGCGCGTTCCGGTCGGATTGAACTGGAATTTGCAGTCGCCAGGCGCAGCGGTAATCGTCGCACGGGTGTTTTGCTGCGCGGTGGCGAGCGCCGGATTGGCTGCCCAGGTCAGCGCCTTGAACAGCGGGAAGGTGGTGACGATCGCCAGCGCCAGGCCCGCCATGATGATCGGCTTGCGGCCGATCTTGTCGGAGAGCCAGCCAAACACGACGAAGAAGATCGTGCCGAGCGCCAACGCGATGGCGATCATGATGTTGACCGACTGGCCGTCGACCTTGAGCACGTTCTGCAGGAAGAACAGCGCGTAGAATTGGCCATTGTACCAGACTACGGCCTGGCCGGCAGTAAGGCCGAGAAGCGCCAGAATGGCGATCTTGGCATTTTTCCATTGGCCGAATGCTTCCGTCAGCGGCGCCTTGGAACCCTTACCTTCGTCCTTCATGCGCTGGAATGTCGGCGATTCGGCGAGCGACAGGCGAATCCAGACCGAAATGCCGAGCAGGATCGCTGAGAGCAGGAACGGAATGCGCCAGCCCCAATCCGCGAAATCCTCCTTGCTTAGCGAATTCTGCACGATAAGGATGACGACCAGCGACAGGAACAGCCCGAGCGTCGCCGTCGTCTGGATCCACGATGTATAGAAGCCGCGACGGTCGTCGGGCGCATGCTCGGCCACATAGGTCGCCGCACCGCCATATTCACCGCCGAGCGCCAGGCCCTGCAGCATGCGCAGCGCAATCAGGATAATGGGCGCTGCAATTCCCCAGCTTGCCGAACCGGGCAGCAGGCCGACCAGGAAAGTCGACAGGCCCATGATCAGGATGGTGACGAGAAAGGTGTATTTGCGACCAACGAGATCGCCGATGCGGCCAAACACCAGCGCGCCGAACGGGCGCACGAGGAAGCCGGCGGCGAAAACCAGCAGCGTAAAGATGTTGCGCGTCGCTTCCGGATACGAGTTGAAGAATGTCGAGCCGATCGCGGCCGCCAATGCGCCGTAGAGATAGAAATCGTACCATTCGAAAACGGTGCCGAGCGAGGAAGCGAAGATGACTTTCTTCTCTTCCCGCGTCATGCCGCGGCTTGCTCTGCCGGCGGTCGCTGCCATTGCCATGAATTCGTCCTCCCGTGACATCTCGCTGTAGTTGATGCTGCGCCGTGTCGTGCCTCTGGACACGAACTCGGACAGCAATCGCCGCGAGAAATGACAGAAAGCGCCGCCCAGAGGCAGCCCGCCTTTGGGATTATGACTTTGGTCCAATGCATCGGCCCGAAGATCGGAATCGATCTTCGGGCCGATGCATTGATTCAAAGTGTTAGAGCGTACTTTGTGCGTCCAACTGGACGCATGTCGCCCTAACGTGCAACGCGGGCGGCGTTGCGATTAGGCTTTGAGCGCCTCGAGAAGACCGACGGCCGCCACGAAATCGCGCTTGCGGTGGGCACGGCGAGCGACGGCCTCCGCGTCATGGCCCCAGTGCTCGGCCTGCCAGTCCTCGTCGACATGGCCGGCGGCCCAGGCTGCCTCGCCGTGGATCTCGCCGAAATCGACGGCCAGCGCCAGCAGGGCCGACCCCGTCAGCGATGTCATCACGTGGATGGCCGCCAGCCGTAGCGGGTCGGCACGCTGGGCAAGATGAACACCGAGCACTGCGATGCTCTCGCGCGGCTGCTCGACATGGATCACCCCCTCGGCGAGGTGAAACCGGGCGCCGAGCGCGCTCCGCGCCCAATCGATGATGGGATCCCAATATTCGTTCTGCCGGTCGACCAGCCCCTGCGGGGCGTCGGCGCGATAGCAGAGCAGGTCGGACGAGGCGAAGCGCAGGATGTCCTCCAGCACCGCTTGCGGGTCACTGGCGACACCGTCGATGGCCGTATTGGCCAGACGCATGACCGGCATCGTCACCGGGTCAATGGTCTCACCTTGCGCAGCGAACTCGTCGGCGACCAGAGCAGCGGCTTTTTCGGTCGGCAGGACCAGCAGCGCCTTGCCCGGCGTGCGGACCGGCTTGCCATCGAGATGAACGGCGAAACCAGCTTCGGCCGATACGACCGAGACGGCTTTGTAGAAGCGTTTCGGCAGGTGCGTCTTCATCTGGATCTGGGCACGGCGCACCGGATCCGGATCGGAAAGCTGCTTTCCCGCTTCGAGGTCGTTGAGAATATCGCGCATGCCGGAGCCTTTCATCCGGGGATCTGTTTTCGGGCCGGCCGATTCACAATGATCAGACCGGCTGCGATGAGGCCGAGTGCCAGGAAAATACGAATGGTCAGCGGCTCGTTCAAGAAGATGGCGCCGCACAGCACGCCGAACACCGGCGACAGGAAGGTGAAGCTCGACAGGCCCGATGCCGGATAGCGCCTGAGCAGCCAGAACCACAGCACATAGGTGAAGGCGACGATGTAGACAGCCTGGAAAAGCAGGGCCAAGGTCGGCAAAGCGGCGAAGTCGCGGACAGACGGCCCGGCGAAAGGCAGCACCAAGGCGCCGACCACGGCAGCGCCGGCCAGTTGATAGAGCAGCAATTTCTCGGCGCTCGTTTCCGCCAATTTCGTCCGCTTAATGACGATGTAGGTCAAGGCCCAGAGAATGCCAGCGCCGAGACTGAGCAGATCACCGGTCAGTGTCGCACCATTATCCGCGCTCAGCTGGTCGGAGAACACCGCGACCAATCCAGCGAATGCGAGCAGAAGTCCGACGAGCCGGCGCGCGGTGATGCGTTCGTTCAGCAGGAAATGCCCGCCGACCAGCACCCAGAACGGCATGGTGTTGACCAGCAAGGTGTTGCGCGCCACGGTCGTCTGTTCGAGCCCGACATAGAGAAACAGGAACTCGAGACCAAAAAGCGCGCCCGCCAGAATGCCGGCGACAAGCGTTCCGTCGCGGGTAAAAAGCACAATGCCGCGCCAGCGGCACCAGACGAGCACGCACAGCCCGCCAATGACCGACCGTGCGATCGACAGGAAAACGGGATCGTAGCCGGCATAGGAGATTTTGGCGGCGACGTAGTTCAGCCCCCAGGAAAAGGTCAGCCCAACCATAATGGCGGCCGCCGCCATGTCGACCCTGTCGCGGCGGTCGAGTGTATCGGTAGCAATACCCACTGGACCTAGTCCTCCGCGCTGGCGTCGTCGAAGCCGATCAGGTTCCAGCTCTGGCGCATATGCGGCGGCATCGGTGCGGTAACGTCGATAAACCCCTTGTCGGGATGCGGGATGACGATGCGGCGCGCGTGCAGATGCAAGCGGTTCTGCATGCCGCCGGGGAAATCCCAATTGGTGTCGGCCTCGAAATATTTGGGGTCACCGATGATCGGGCAGCCGATGTGAGCGGCATGGACGCGAAGCTGGTGGGTACGGCCGGTATAGGGTTCCATTTCCAGCCAGGACAGGGTCTGCGCCGCCTGTTCGACGATCCGGTAATAAGACACCGCGTGGTCCGCGCCCTTTTCGCCATGCTTGGCAACGCGCACGCGGTCGCCGTCGGGCGTCGGCTCCTTGATCAGCCAGGTCGAGATCTTGTCCTCGCGCTTCGGCGGCACGCCCTTGACCAGCGCCCAATAGGTCTTCTTGGTCTCACGCGCCCGGAACGCCTCGGCAAGCTTCATGGCGGCGAGCCTGGTGCGGGCGACGACCAGCACGCCTGACGTGTCGCGGTCGAGCCGGTGCACCAGACGCGGTTTCTCGCCCTTCTGGTTGCGCCAGGCTTCCAGCATGTCGTCGACATTGCGGGTGACACCCGAGCCACCCTGAACGGCAAGGCCTGCAGGCTTATTGAAGACGAAGACTTTCGGATCTTCATGGATCAGCATTTGGGCGAGAACGTCAGCGTCGCCCTGATTGCGGATCGAGTGACCGGTGAGCGGGCTCTCGCCCTTCTTGTCCACTTCGAGCGGTGGGATCCGAACCGTCTGGCCCGGCTCGACGCGGGTATCAGCCTTCACCCTGCCACCATCGACTCGGATCTGGCCGGAGCGCAGCAGCTTTTGCAGATGGCCGAAGCCGAGACCCGGAAAATGGGTCTTGAACCAGCGATCGAGCCGCATGCCCGCCTCGCCGGCCTCCACCGTGATCTGTTCTACGCCTGCCATTGTCTCGTTTTACCCGTTTCCAGCGCATGACCTGAAATCGTTTTTCGGAAAGGTCATGCGCAAAATCAAAATGCTACAGCGTCCTTTGCGCGTCCTAAGGGACACGCGGCGATGTAAGCGGGGGCAATAGCATTAAGGCAGGCTTCTTGCGAGCCAAAGGCCCAGAAACAGCGCAATGATCGCGCCAATGAGGCTGGCAAGGGCATATCCGAACGCCGGCAGCGTCGCGCCACGCTCCCACAGCGTCGCGAAATCGAGCGAAAAGGCGGAGAAGGTGGTGAAACCGCCAAGAATGCCAGTGGCGACGAACAGCCGAAGCTCGTTGGATCCGCCGTAGCGCCGCGCCAGGGTCGTGATGAACAGACCCATCGCAAAGGAGCCGACAATGTTGATCGCCATCGTGCCCCAGGGAAAACTCGGGCCGACAAGACGCAGCGCGACGAAATTGGCGACGTGGCGCAGCCCCGCACCAATAGCGCCGCCCGCGGCAACGAGGAGGAGATCAATCATCGCCGTCTACTGCCCTTACGGGGCCTTCTCGGTCAATCCCTGCCGCGTGCACTCGGAGTTGGCGGATGCACAAATCGTCGAATGCGCTCCACCCTGCACATCACAGTGGTGTGAGCGGAGACCGCAACCGCTTCGGACGCTTCGCCGCAGATCCGTGCGCAGGCCTGTCGAGCAGGTCGTCCATCATCCCATCAGGATCGGGCGGACCATGTCCAGCTTTTCGACGACGAAATCGAAAAATGCGCGGATGCGTGGAGTTTGCCGAAGCTCTGGGTGGGTCAGCAGATACCAACCCCTTGTCAGTTCCGGCACTGGCGGCAGGATCCGGACCAGATCGTCGTCCATATCGGCGATCGTTGTCGGCAGCGGCGCAATGCCGATCCCCGATTTGACGGCATGCAGGACACCCAGCACGCTGTTGTTGCGCGCCGCGATATTGGCGCCTGGCGCTATCGCCGCGAGCCACTTTGCCGCTCGGTGATTGATCAGCATGCCGTCAAAACCGACGATTGCATGACGCCCAACATCCTCGATACGTTGCGGTGCGCCGTGTTGCTGGACATAGGAGCGGCTGCCATAGACAGCCCAGATGGAGTCGGCGATCTTCCGGCCAATCAGGGTTTCGTCAGCGGGCTCACCGGATCTGAGCGCGATGTCGGCCTCCCCCTTGGACAGATCGAGATAGCGGTCGCTCATCACAAATTCGATGCGCAATGCCGGGTAGCGCGCATGAAACATGTCGAGCAGCGTCGAACCGACAATGCGTGAAACGAGTGGTTCCGGAACGGTCAGCCGAATGGTTCCAGCCAGGTCGCTGCGATAGGCGACGATCCGGCGTTCGAGTGCCATCACGGACGTCTCGATGGCCTCGGCCGCCGGAAGCAGCGCCTCGCCGAACTCCGTCAACCGGTAACCGGCGGGGTAGCGCAACATGAGCGGGCCGCCGATGCGCCGCTCAAGCTCGGCGATGCGCCGATGCACCGTCGACTGATTCACGCCGAGCGCCCTTGAGGCGGCAAGTGTGCTGCCATGGCGCGCGACGGCCAGGAAATAGCGAAGGTCGCTCCAGTCGAACATCGCCGATGTTATGCATCCTTGCATGCTCGCTCCGCAACCTTGCTGCTGCCGCTCGCACAGTACCGGTACTAAGCTCAGCCTGGTGAAATGGAGAACGGCGATGCACAAGACGGCGGAAGTCGGTTCGGCGATCTCCGGCCTCACGGTCGGCGTCACCATCTCGGCGCGGGAAACGGGCGCCGCCAAATTGCAGGTGCTGCACCGGGAAGCAACCGCAGCAATGCCCAAAACGTCCGACCAGGAAATACGCGTGCTTCTGGCCACGCTCGAGCCCGGCGATTGCACACCCTATCATTCGCATCGCTTTCCGGTAACGGTCTACATGCTGGAGGGTACTTTCACTCTGGAACTGGACGGGCGTGAAGCGGTCACGGTGAAAGCCGGAGAGATTTTTGTCGAACCGCCGCTGGTCAAAATGACCGGACGGAACCTGGACCCGCGGCAGACGGCGCGCATGATTCTGTTCTATGTCAGTGATCCAAACATGCCGTTTGCCGATCCGGCCGAATGAAGCGAGCTTATTTGTTCCGCTCACCGCGCAGCTTCGCCCAATAGTCGAGCCGTTTCCTGATATCACGCTCGAAACCGCGCTCCGGAGGATCATAGAATGTGCGGCGGCCCATCTTTTCCGGAAAATAATCCTGTCCGGAAAAAGCGTCCGGCTCGTCGTGGTCGTAACGGTAGCCGGCGCCGTAATCTTCTTCTTTCATCAGCTTGGTCGGCGCGTTGAGGATGTGTTTGGGCGGCAGCAGCGAGCCGAACTCCTTCGCCGCCTGAGTGGCGGCCTTGAAGGCGGTGTAGACGGCGTTGGATTTGGGCGCGCTGGCGAGATAGACGGTGGCCTCGGCGAAGGCGAGCTCGCCCTCTGGCGAGCCCAGGTAGTCGTAGGCATCCTTGGCGGCATTGGCGATGACCAGCGCCTGCGGGTCTGCCAGTCCGATATCCTCCATCGCCATGCGCACCAGCCGGCGGCCGAGATAGAGCGGATCCTCGCCGGCGTCGAACATGCGGGCGAGATAATAGAGGGCGGCGTCCGGGTCGGAGCCGCGCACCGATTTATGCAGCGCCGATATCAGATTGTAGTGGCCGTCCTGGCCCTTATCGTAGATCGGCGCCCGGCGCTGGACGATGCGCTGCAGGCCCTCGGCGCCGAACACCTCGCCTGACTTGGCGGCGCGCCAGACCTCTTCGGCCAGCGTCAGCGCCGCGCGGCCATCGCCATCGCTCATGCGGATGAGCATCGCCCTCGCCTCATCGTCGAGCGGCAGCGCCCTGCCCTCGGTCTCCTCGGCACGCACCAGCAGTTTTGCGATGCTGTCCTCACCGAGCGAATGGAAGACCAGCACGCGCGCGCGGGATAGAAGCGCCGCGTTCAGCTCGAAGGACGGGTTCTCCGTGGTGGCGCCAACCAGCACGACTGTGCCGTCTTCCATCACAGGCAGAAAACTGTCCTGCTGGGCCCGGTTGAAGCGATGAATCTCGTCGACGAAGAGCAGCGTCTGACGGCCGTTGGTGCGGCGCAGCTTTGCCGCCTCGAATACTTTCTTCAGGTCGGCGACACCGGAAAACACCGCCGATATCTGTTGGAAGGCAAGGCTGGTTTCGCCGGCAAGCAGCCGCGCGACCGTGGTCTTGCCCGTCCCGGGCGGCCCCCAGAAGATCATCGAGCCGAGCGAGCCCGAGCCGATCAGCCGCGTCAGTGCGCCGTCAGGCCCGGTCAGATGCTCCTGGCCAACGACCTCGCCGAGGTTCTTCGGGCGCAGTCGGTCGGCCAGCGGCCTGCCGGGCGGCGCCTTTTCCGGTTCATCGACACTGAACAGATCGGCCATGCACTTCTTTTCGTTGGAGCGCGATCTCGTCCGAAGGATCGAGGCTCGGGCTTAGTAACGCAACACCTGGCGCAGTATCTGCCCGCCGCGCTCGACGGTAAAGCGCCACCAGCGCGTCTCTTCCATGGCTGCCTGTTCCAGGGTCGCGGCGGTGTCGATGGTTAAGCCATTGACCTCGCGAACGATGTCGCCCGGCTGGAAGCCGAAACCGGCTGCAGGCGAACCGCGATTGATGTCGACCACGGTAACACCCTTGACATCTGTGCGCATGCCGAGCCGCTGCGCGAGCCGAGGCGACAGGTCCGCAACCTTGGCGCCGGAAAACGGGCTGCGACCGCGCAGTGTCACTTCCGCGAGTCTTGCACCTTCCGGCGCGCGCTCCAGCGCAATCTCCATCGTCGCTTGCTGGCCTTTGCTGAGGACGCCGAAGCTGGCATTGGTGCCGATCGACAGCGTCGCCATCCGGTAATCCAGCGCCTCGATACTCTCGACCGGCGTGCCGTTGAGCGACAGCACGACATCGCCGGGCTTGAGCCCCGCCGTGGCCGCCGGCCCTGCTTCTTCGACGGTCGAAACCAGCGCCCCGGTCGGGGTCTCCAGACCGAGCGATTCGGCGATCTGCGGCGTCACGCGCTCGAATTCGGCGCCGATATAGGGCCGCTCGAAGAAGTCGCGCCCGGCCTTGGCCGCATCGGCAAACGCGCGAACCATGTTGGAGGGAATAGCAAAGCCGATGCCGATCGAGCCGCCGCTGCGGCTGTAGATCGCCGTGTTGATGCCGACCAGTTGGCCACCCATGTTGATCAGCGCACCGCCGGAATTGCCCGGATTGATCGCGGCGTCGGTCTGGATGAAGAAACTGGAATCGGAAACGCCGATGTGGCTGCGGGCAAGCGCCGAAACGATGCCGCTGGTCGTGGTCTGGCCGACACCGAAAGGGTTGCCGATGGCCAACAACAGGTCGCCAACCTCGAGCGCGTCGGAATCGCCGATGGCGACGACCGGAAATGGCTTGTCGGCGGAGATCTTGAGCACGGCGAGGTCAAGCGTCTCGTCCTTGAGCAGCACCTTGCTGTCGAATTCACGCCCGTCCGCGGTGGCGACCTTGACCTGATCGGCGTCTTTGATGAGGTGGAAATTGGTGACCACTATGCCTGTCGGATCGACCAGCACGCCGGAGCCGAGCGAGGACTGCGCACGCGGCTGCGAACGGCCGAAGAACTCTTCGAAGAAAGGATCGCCGTCGAAGGGCGACCTCAACTTGGCCGTTTGCGAAGCATAGACATTGACCACGGCCGGCGCCGTCTGCTTGACCAGCGGCGCGAAGGACAGTTGCATCTCCTCGCGGCCGAACGGCACGCGCTTGTCTGGACCGGAGGTGGCATTTTCGCCTTCGGCGCCGCGCAGCATGTCGGTCAGCACATCGGACAGACCTGGATCGGCCTTGGTGTCCTGAGCCAGCGCCTGCCTGGCCGCCGGCACGACTGCCAGCGCCATCAAGGCGCAGAGTAGAACAAGAGACAGCCGCTTTACGCGCATTCCGAATCCTCCGGGTCGGGCGCCATTGTCCCGACGATTGTGCAAAATGAAAGGCTAAGGCAATGAAATCGAATTATTTTGAGCGATAAGGTCTGAGCTGAGCCAAGAAATGGTCGCAAATGTTCCCTGCCGCATTCCGGAATACAAAAAGGGGCCCGCAGGCCCCTTTGAACTCTTTACGCAAAACGAAGCTTACGCGGCTGCGGCTTCCTCGTCGGTGCCTTCTGCCTCGATGCGGGCACGGTCGCCGGCGCCCTTCGCCGAGGTGTCGCGATCGACGAACTCGATGACTGCCATGGCGGCATTGTCACCGTGGCGGAAGCCCGCCTTCATGATGCGCAGATAGCCGCCATTGCGGGTGGCGTAGCGCGGCGCGATCGTGTCGAACAGGCGCTTGACGACACCTTCATTGCCGATCTGGGCAATCACCTGACGGCGGGCATGCAGATCGCCGCGCTTGCCGAGCGTCACCAGCTTTTCGACGATCGGACGCAGATCCTTCGCCTTCGGCAATGTGGTGAGGATCTGCTCATGCTCGATGAGCGATACGGCAAGGTTGGCAAACATCGACTTGCGATGGCTTATGCTGCGGGCGAACCGGCGGCCTTTAAATCCGTGGCGCATGGCTCTTCTCCTTCATTCCGGGTTCAAGAGGCCACAGCCTCAGTTGGTTAGCCGCATGATCTTGTCCGAAAAGTCTGCAACTTTTTGCTGCGCTGACCTTCGGTTCGGGACCATGCTTAGTATTGATCTTCGTAACGCTTGGCGAGGTCTTCGATGTTTTCCGGCGGCCAATCCGGCACTTCCATGCCGAGGTGCAGGCCCATCGCCGCCAGGACTTCCTTGATCTCGTTCAGCGACTTGCGGCCGAAGTTCGGGGTGCGGAGCATCTCGGCTTCGGTCTTCTGGATCAGGTCGCCGATATAGACGATGTTGTCGTTCTTCAGGCAGTTGGCCGAACGCACCGAAAGCTCCAGCTCGTCGACCTTCTTGAGCAGCGCCGGGTTGAAGGCAAGCTCGGTCACCTGCTCGGCGGCGACTTCCTTCTGCGGCTCGTCGAAATTGACGAACAGACCAAGCTGGTCCTGCAGGATGCGGGCAGCGAAAGCCACCGCGTCCTCGCCCGAGATCGAACCGTCGGTGTCGATCGTCATGGTCAGCTTGTCATAGTCGAGAACCTGGCCCTCACGGGTGTTCTCGACCTTGTAGGAGACCTTTTTGACCGGCGAGTAGAGGCTGTCGACCGGGATGAGACCGATCGGCGCGTCTTCAGCACGATTACGGTCGGCCGGAACGTAGCCCTTGCCGGTATCGACGGTGAACTCCATGCGGATTTCAGCGCCCTCGTCCAGCGTACAGATGACGTGGTCGGGATTGAGGATCTCGACGTCGCCGACCGTCTGGATGTCGCCGGCGAGAACAGCGCCCGGTCCCTGCTTGCGCACGACCATGCGCTTGGGGCCGTCACCTTCCATGCGAATGGCGATTTCCTTGATGTTCAAGACGATATCGGTCACGTCCTCGCGCACGCCGGCGATGGACGAGAATTCATGCAAAACGCCGTCGATCTGCACGGCAGTCACTGCCGCGCCACGCAGCGAAGACAGAAGCACGCGACGTAGCGCATTGCCGAGGGTCAGACCAAAGCCGCGCTCGAGCGGCTCGGCGACCAGCGTGGTCAGCGTCTTCTTCTTCGACGAAAACTCGATCTTGTTCGGCTTGATCAGTTCCTGCCAATTTTTCTGGATCATGATGCTTTCCTTCCGTTGACCCGCCACCATCCAATCGTGGCGGGCGACCTGGAATGCCGTGGAGGAACGCTACTGGCGTTCGCGCGGCGTTCAGTAATTCTTAGACGCGGCGCTTCTTGCGCGGGCGGCAGCCATTGTGCGGGATCGGCGTCACATCACGGATCGAGGTGATGGTAAATCCGGCTGCCTGCAGCGCGCGCAGCGCGGATTCACGACCGGAGCCGGGCCCACAGACTTCGACCTCGAGCATGCGCATGCCGTGTTCCTGGGCCTTCTTGGCAACGTCCTCGGCAGCCATCTGGGCAGCGAACGGGGTCGACTTGCGAGATCCCTTGAAGCCCTGGGCTCCCGCCGACGACCAGGCAATCGAATTGCCCTGCGCGTCGGTGATGGTGATCATCGTGTTGTTGAAGGTCGAGTTGACGTGGGCAACGCCCGACGAAATATTCTTGCGTTCGCGACGGCGAACACGTGTGGCTTCCTTGGCCATGATGGTCCTTTCAGTTGATCTCTACACCGCCGTAATGCCAGCGGCTCCACCTTCGTAAGGGAGTAGGGGAATAGGGCAGTAAGGCAGTAGGGAAACGCGCGGCTGTTCCCTACTGCCTTACTCCCCTACTCCCTTATTCCCCTAAATTACTTCTTCTTGCCGGCGATCGACTTGGCCGGGCCCTTGCGGGTGCGCGCATTAGTATGCGTGCGCTGGCCGCGAACCGGCAGCGAGCGGCGATGACGCAGGCCGCGATAGCAGCCGAGGTCCATGAGCCGCTTGATGTTCATCGACACTTCGCGGCGCAGATCGCCCTCGACCTGATAGTCGCGGTCGATCGTCTCGCGGATCTGCAGCACTTCCGCGTCGGTCAGCTGGTTGACGCGGCGCTCGGCCGGGATGCCGACCTTGTCGACGATCTCCTGGGCGAAGTTCTTGCCAATGCCGTGAATGTACTGAAGCGCAATGACGACGCGCTTGTTGGTCGGAATGTTGACGCCGGCTATACGAGCCATGTTCTTCTCTTCTCCATGTGGGCCGGGCAAGCCGGCGCTATCAAAGTTGCCCCGCGTCCGGTGGAGGCCGGCCCATGCGGGAGTTTCCAGTTCAAAGCGGCTGCCTTGCCCTTGCGGGCAAGCAAGCCTCATGCCTGATAGGAAGACGGGCCGCCATACCCCAGCGAACCGCTCCAGTCAAGCGTAATCGTTTATTTTCCCTTTGCCGCCGCGTGGGTGGCAGCGGTGAGCACCACTTCGATCTGTCGCGTCACGGCATCGATATCGGCCATGCCGTCGACACCTCTGAGCTTGCCCTTGGCATAGTAGTAGCCGATCAGCGGCGACGTTTTCTTGTAGTACTCCTTCAGGCGCTCTTCGAACACCGCCGGGTTGTCGTCCTTGCGTACCGGCAGACCCGCAGCCTTGGCCTCTTCGACGCGCCTGCCGATTCGACCAACCAGCGCCTTGTCGTCAACGACAAGTTCGATGACAGCGTCGAGAGTGAGGCCGCGATCCGAGAGCATCAATTCAACCGCGTCGGCCTGCACCAAAGTTCGCGGGTATCCGTCAAGGATGAATCCCCCGGCACAATCGGCCTGATCGATACGCTCGGCCACGATGGCGTTGACGATGGCGTCGGAGACCAGTTCGCCAGCGTCCATCACCGCCTTGGCGCGCTTGCCGACTTCCGTGCCGGCCTGGACAGCAGCGCGCAGCATATCGCCCGTGGAGAGTTGGGGTATGCCGTATTTTTCTACCAGTCTTTGTGCTTGCGTCCCCTTGCCCGCCCCTGGCGGTCCAAGCAATATCAACCTCATCTGGCCTTTTTCCCCCCGCGCAGCTTCGACTTCTTGATCAGGCCCTCATACTGGTGCGCGATCAGGTGACCCTGAATCTGCGCCACCGTATCGAGGGTTACACTGACCACGATCAGAAGCGATGTGCCACCGAGGTAGAATGGTACGCCAGTCGCTGAAATCAGGAACTCGGGCAGCAGACACACCAGCACCAGATAGATGGCGCCGACGACGGTGATGCGGGTGAGAACATAGTCGATGTAATCGGCGGTGCGCTCGCCCGGACGGTAGCCCGGAATGAAACCCGAATGCTTCTTGAGCTGGTCGGCGGTGTCCTTCGGGTTGAAGACGATCGCCGTATAGAAGAAGGCGAAAAACACGATCATCGCCGCATAGAACGCCATGTAGAGCGGCTGGCCATGGCCGAGTGCCGCCAGGACGGTGCTGGCCCAGGCTGGCATGTCGGTCGTCTGCGAGAAGCCGGCGACCGTCGCCGGCAGCAACAGCAGCGAAGAGGCGAAGATCGGCGGAATGACGCCAGCCGTGTTGAGCTTGAGCGGCAGGTGCGATGTGTCGCCCTGGAACATTCGGTTGCCGACCTGGCGCTTCGGATACTGGATCAGCAAGCGCCGCTGGGCGCGCTCGAAGAACACGATCAGCGCGATGACGACGACGGCGAGAACGATGATCGCCAGGATCAGGCCGGTCGACAGCGCGCCGGTGCGGCCAAGTTCCAGCGTACCGGAGATGGCTTGCGGCAGGCCGGCGACGATACCGGAAAAGATGATCAGCGAAATGCCGTTGCCAATGCCGCGGGCGGTGATCTGCTCGCCGAGCCACATCAGGAACATGGTGCCGCCGACCAGCGTGATGACGGTCGAGATGCGGAAGAACATGCCGGGATCGCTGACAATGCCGTTGCCGCCCTCCAGTCCGACCGCAATGCCGTAAGCCTGGACCAGGGCCAATAGCACGGTGCCGTAGCGGGTATACTGGTTGATGACCTTGCGGCCCTGTTCGCCTTCCTTCTTCAACGCCTCCAGAGTCGGGATGACGGAGGTCATCAGCTGCATGATGATGGAAGCGGAGATATAGGGCATGATGCCGAGGGCAAAGATCGCCATGCGCTCGACGGCGCCGCCGGCGAACATGTTGAACATGCCAAGCACGCCCTTGCTCTGCGACGAGAAGGCCTGGGCAAAAGCGTCGGGATTGATGCCGGGCAGCGGGATATAGGTGCCGAGGCGGTAGACGAGCAGCGCGCCGATGGTGAACCAGATGCGCTTCTTCAGATCCTCCGCCTTGGCGAAGGCCGAGAAATTCAGATTCGAGGCTAGTTGTTCAGCAGCCGAAGCCATGCCTGATTCTCCGCTTGGTCACGCTCGATGGCCCGCAACTCAGGCGGCGCGTGTCACCGAAGCTCACGAGATAAGCTCCGGACTGCAAACATGCAAGCGGCCGCGTTGATGCGGCCGCCATATTGATCGGATCAAAGCGCAATCGAAAGCGAAACGTGTCTCACTCTTGCCGATTGCGCTTCAAATCGCCGTTACTCGGCGGCTGCCTTTTCCAGCAGCTTCACCGAACCGCCGGCCTTTTCGATCTTCTCGATGGCAGCCTTGGAGGCGCCGGCCACGTCGAAGGCGAGCTTCGACTTGATGTCGCCGTCCGAGAGGATGCGCACGCCGTCCTTGACGCGGCGGATGACCCCGGCAGCGACCAGCGCTTCGGCCGTCACAGTCGTCTTGGCGTCGAGCTTCTTGGCATCGAGCGCGGCCTGGATGCGGGCCAGCGACACGACGGCAAAGCTCTTGGCGAAGATGTTGTTGAAGCCACGCTTCGGCAGGCGCCGGTAGAGCGGCATCTGGCCACCCTCGAAGCCGTTGACGGCGACGCCGGAGCGCGCCTTCTGGCCCTTGACGCCGCGACCGGCAGTCTTGCCCGAGCCGGAACCGATGCCGCGGCCGAGACGCTTCTTGGAATGCGTCGCGCCGTCCTTGTCACGCAGATCGTTGAGTTTCATCTGAGTTCTCCTGCGCTCTGGTTCAGCCCTCGTCCACGACGCGGACGAGATGCTGGACGGCAGCGATCATGCCGCGCACTGAGGGGGTGTCCTCCAGCGTGCGCTGCTTGTGCATCTTGTTGAGGCCGAGGCCGACCAGCGTCGCGCGCTGCTCCTTCGGCCGGCGGATCGGCGAACCGATCTGCTCGACGGTGATGGTCTTGGTTGCTTTCTTGGCCATGGTCAAAATCCTGGTCAGCGTCGACTATTCTTCGGCCGCGACGGCGGTGCCGCGGCGGGCCTGAAGCGTCGAATACTTGATGCCGCGCGCGGCAGCCACATCCTTGGGATGCATCTGGCTCTTCAGCGCGTCGAAGGTGGCGCGAACCATGTTGTACGGGTTCGACGAACCCATCGACTTGGCGACGACGTCATGCATGCCGAGCGTCTCGAAGACGGCGCGCATCGGGCCGCCGGCGATGATGCCGGTACCCTGCTTGGCAGCGCGCAGCAGAACGCGTCCGGCGCCCCAGCGTCCCTCGACGTCGTGGTGCAGCGTACGGCCCGAACGCAGCGGCACGAAGATCATGTCGCGCTTGGCCGATTCGGTCGCTTTGCGGATCGCCTCAGGCACTTCGCGCGCCTTGCCGTGACCGAAGCCGACGCGGCCCTTCTGGTCGCCGACGACGACGAGTGCTGCAAAGCCGAAGCGCCGGCCGCCCTTGACGACCTTGGCGACGCGGTTGATGTGGACGAGTTTGTCCACCATGCCGTCGTCGCGCTCTTCGCGATCACGGCCGCGGCCGCCATCCCTACGTTCCTGTGCCATATCCTGTTCCTTGTTTTTTTCCGGAAGCACGGTTGATGATGATATCCGGCACCTCTGTGGGTTGCCGGGGGCGAAACTCATTTTTCCTTCGCATGATCTTATCCGAAGAGTCTGCAACTTTTTGCTGCGCTGACCTCCGGTTCGGGACCATGCTTTAGAAGCTCAAGCCGCCTTCACGGGCGGCCTCGGCCAGCGCCTTGACGCGGCCGTGATAGATGTACGGTCCACGGTCGAAGACGACTTCCTTGACGCCGGCCTTCGAAGCGCGCTCGGCAATCAGCTTGCCGATTGCCACTGCGGCGGCAGTGTCGGCACCGGTCTTGAGCGAACCCTTGAGGTCCTTCTCCAGCGTCGAGGCGGCAGCGATTGTGTGGCCCTTGGCGTCGTCGATCACCTGCACGTAGATGTTCTTCGACGTGCGGTGGACCGACAGCCGCGGACGCTCGCCCGCGACCTTCTTGATCTGGCGGCGGACGCGCTGAGCGCGGCGTTGTGTGGATTCTTTCGAGCCCATGATATCACTTCCTTGCCTTCAAAAAACGGGGGCAACCCAATGCGGTAGGACAAGCCTCCCGCGACCGCTCCCCGCGGCGTTGAAATTACTTCTTCTTGCCTTCCTTGCGGACGATCTTCTCGCCAGCGTAACGAACGCCCTTGCCCTTGTACGGCTCGGGACCGCGATATTCGCGGATCTCGGCAGCAACCTGACCGACCTTCTGCTTATCGATGCCGGTCACGGTGATTTCCGTCGGCTTCGGCACGGTGATCGTGATGTCCTGCGGCGTTTCGTAGACGACGTCATGGCTGAACCCGAGCGCCAGCTGCAGGTTCTTGCCCTGCATGGCGGCGCGATAGCCGACGCCGGTGATCTCAAGCTTCTTTTCAAAACCGTCCTTGACGCCCTGCAGGATGTTGACGATCTGCGTGCGCGACATGCCCCATTTGGAGCGAGCGGTCTTGGTCTGGTCGCGTGGCTGGACAGCGATCTCGCTGCCTTCCATTTTGACCAGCACTTCGTCGTTCACCACGAACTTCAGCTCACCCTTGGGACCCTTCGCCGTGACGGTCTGGCCGTCCACGGTCGCGGTCACGCCCTGCGGCAGCGAAACGGGTTTCTTTCCAATACGAGACATTTTGTTGTCCTCGTCACTTCTCTTGTTTCAGGTCTCTGTTCTCGAACATGTGTCCGAAAACCGGATTCCACTTTCCGGGATCGCGCTCCAGATCAGAATATCTGGCAGAGGATTTCCCCGCCGACATTCTGTTCGCGCGCTTCGTGGTCGGCCATGACGCCCTTCGGCGTCGAAAGGATCGCGATGCCGAGGCCGTTGGCGACGTGCGGGATCGACTTCGCCGAAACGTAGACGCGACGGCCCGGCTTGGAGACGCGGGCGATTTCGCGCACGACCGGCGCACCGTCGAAATACTTCAGTTCGATCTCGATTTCGGACTTGCCGTTGTCGAAGTCGGTCTGGCTGTAGTCGCGAATATAGCCTTCCGCCTTCAGCACGTCGAGGACGCGGGTACGCAGGCGCGAGGCCGGCGTCGAAACGCTCGACTTCTTGCGGCCATAGGCGTTGCGGATGCGGGTCAGCATATCGCCGAGAGGATCGCTCAATGACATGGTATGTCCTCCTTACCAGCTCGACTTGACCAGGCCCGGGATCTGGCCGTTATTGCCGAGATCACGAAGCGCGATGCGCGATACTTTGAGCTTGCGATAGTAGGCACGCGGACGGCCGGTGACTTCGCAGCGGTTGCGGATGCGGATCTTGGCCGAGTTGCGCGGCAGTGCCGCAAGCTTCAGCTGGGCGCGGAAGCGCTCTTCCATCGGCTTGGACTGATCCATGATGATCGCCTTGAGGGCCTTACGCTTGGCAGCGTACTGGTCCACAAGCTTGCGGCGCCTGTTGTTCTTCTCGACTGAGCTGGTCTTTGCCATTTCAGATTTTTCCTTTTCTCGCTGCCGTTACTGGCGGAAGGGGAAGTTGAAGGCCTTGAGCAGTGCCCTGGCTTCGTCGTCCGTCTTCGCAGTCGTACAAACGATGACGTCCATGCCCCAGATCTGATCAACCTTGTCGTAATTGATCTCCGGGAACACGATGTGTTCCTTGATGCCCATGGCATAGTTGCCACGGCCATCGAAGCTCTTCGGATTGAGCCCGCGGAAGTCGCGGACGCGCGGCAGCGCGATGTTCACGAGACGGTCGAGGAACTCATACATGCGTTCCTTGCGCAGCGTGACCTTGGCGCCGATCGGCATCTTTTCGCGGACCTTGAAGCCGGCGATCGAGTTGCGCGCATGGGTGACGACGGCCTTCTGGCCGGCGATCAGCGCAAGATCTTCCGCCGCGATCGAAGGCTTCTTCGAATCGCCGGTCGCTTCGCCGACGCCCATGTTCAGCACGATCTTGTCAATGCGCGGAACCTGCATCTCGTTCTCGTAGCCGAACTGCTCCTGCAGAGCCTTGCGGATGGTCTCGTTGTAGACCTGCTTGAGGCGCGGCGTGTTCTGGGCAGTCGCCTGCTTGGTTTGAGCCTTAGCCATTGATGACTTCTCCCGAGCGCTTGGCGACGCGCACCTTCTTGCCGTCCTTCTGGAAGATGAAACCGACACGGGTCGGCTTGCCATCCTTGGGGTCGGCCAGCGCGATGTTCGACAGCTGGATCGGCGCTTCCTTGGTGATGATCCCGCCCTCTTGGGACTGGGACTGCTTCTGGTGACGACGGATCATGTTGACGCCGCGCACCAGCGCGGTGTCTTCCTTCGGCTGTACCGAGAGGACTTCGCCCGAACGGCCCTTGTCCTTGCCGGCCAGCACGACGACCTTGTCGCCTTTTCTAATCTTCTGCATTGGTCCGGCTCCTTACAGCACTTCAGGCGCGAGCGAGATGATCTTCATGTGGTTCTTGGCGCGGAGTTCGCGCGGAACCGGTCCGAAGATACGCGTGCCGATCGGCTCTTTCTTGTTGTCGACGAGAACGGCCGCGTTCTTGTCGAAACGGATCACGCTGCCGTCCGGGCGGCGGATGTCCTTGGCCGTGCGAACCACGACCGCCTTCATCACATCGCCCTTCTTGACGCGGCCGCGCGGGATGGCTTCCTTGATCGACACCACGATGATGTCGCCCACGGAAGCGTATTTCCGCTTCGAGCCGCCCAGCACCTTGATGCACATGACACGACGGGCGCCGGAATTATCCGCGACGTCGAGGTTTGTTTGCATCTGAATCATGACTGGCCGCCTTTTTCTCTTCTAACGGGACGGGTTCTTCACCCTTCCCCGGTCTGTCCAAAATTCGTTTCGTTGCCCTGATCAGGCCTGGTCCGAAGACACGACGGTCCAGCGCTTGTCCTTGGAAATCGGCTTCGATTCCTGGATGAACACCTGATCGCCAACCTTGTGGGCGTTGTTCTCGTCGTGCGCCTTGTATTTCTTGGTCATGCGCACGGTCTTCTTCATCACGGGATGCGTGAAGCGCCGTTCGACCTTGACGACAACCGTCTTCTCGTTTTTGTCGCTGACGACGGTGCCCTGCAGAATGCGCTTTGGCATGGTTTTCGTCCTTAAGCCTTCTTAGCCGCGGACTTTTCCGCAGCGATGGTCTTGATACGCGCAATGTCCTTGCGGACCTGCCTCACGCGCGCGGTCTTCTCGAGCTGGCCGGTGGCCTTCTGGAAGCGCAGGTTGAACTGCTCCTTCTTCAGGCTGGCCAATTCGTCGGTCAGCTGGTCCTGGGTCTTGGTCCGGATGTCTTCGGCTTTCATGATCAGCCCGTCCTTATTCTGCGATGCGCTGTACGAAGCGCGTCCTGACCGAGAGCTTGGCCGCGCCGAGACGCAGCGCCTCACGGGCGGTTTCCTCATTGACGCCGTCGATCTCGAACATGATGCGGCCGGGCTTGACGCGCGCCGCCCAGTAATCGACAGCGCCCTTGCCCTTGCCCATGCGGACTTCGGTCGGCTTCGACGTCACCGGCACGTCAGGGAAGATACGGATCCAGACGCGGCCGGCGCGCTTCATCTCGCGGGTGATCGCGCGGCGGGCCGCCTCGATCTCGCGCGCGGTGACGCGGTTCGGCTCAAGCGCCTTCAGCCCGAAACCGCCGAAATCCAGATTGGTACCGCCCTTGGCGGCACCATGGATACGGCCCTTGAACTGCTTGCGGAACTTTGTGCGCTTTGGCTGCAGCATCGTTCTAACTCCAAATTCTCAACTGTCTCAGGCGTTTTCGCGACGGCGACCGCGTTCGCGCTCACCACCACCGCCATGCGCATGATCGCCCTCGGTGGCGCGGCGCTCCGAAGCCATCGGATCGTGCTCGAGGATTTCGCCCTTGAACACCCAGACCTTGACGCCGCAGATGCCGTAGGCGGTGTGTGCTTCGGCCGTGCCGTAGTCGACGTCGGCGCGCAGCGTATGCAGCGGCACGCGACCCTCGCGGTACCATTCCATGCGCGCGATCTCGGCGCCGCCGAGACGGCCGGCGCAGTTGATGCGGATGCCTTCGGCACCGAGGCGCATAGCCGACTGCACGGCGCGCTTCATGGCGCGGCGGAACGCGATGCGGCGCTCGAGCTGCTGGGCGATTGACTGGGCGACCAGCGTGGCGTCGATCTCGGGCTTACGCACTTCGACGATGTTCAAATGCGTCTCGGACTTCGTCATCTCCATCAGCTTCTTGCGAAGCTTCTCGATGTCGGCGCCCTTCTTGCCGATGATCAGGCCCGGACGCGCCGCATGGATGGTGACGCGGCACTTCTTGTGCGGACGCTCGATCACAACCTTCGAAATCGCAGCCTGCTTGAGTTCCTTCTCAAGATACTTGCGGATCTTGATGTCCTCATGCAGCAGCTGGCCGTACTCGCCGGTGTTGGCGAACCAACGCGAATCCCAGGTACGGTTGATGCCGAGACGCAGACCGATCGGATTGATTTTCTGGCCCATTATGCGGCCTCCACTTTTTCTTCGACTTCACGAACGACGATCGTGAGGTGCGAGAACGGCTTCTCGATACGGCTGGCGCGGCCACGGCCACGGGCATGGAACCGCTTCATGACGATCGACTTGCCGACATAGGCTTCCGCCACGATCAGCGCATCGACGTCGAGGTCGTGGTTGTTTTCCGCGTTGGCGATCGCCGATTCCAGCGTCTTCTTGACCGTGCCGGAAATTCGCTTGGCCGAGAATTCGAGATCGGAAAGCGCTGTCGCGACCTTCTTGCCGCGGATCAGCGCGGCAACCAGGTTCAGCTTCTGCGGGCTGATACGGATCGTGCGCAACACGGCGCGCGCTTCGTTGTCAGCAAGCCTGCGCGGAGCTTTGGCCTTGCCCATGATTATTTCCTCTTCGCCTTCTTATCCGCGCCATGACCGTAATAGGTCCGGGTCGGAGCGAATTCACCGAACTTGTGGCCGACCATGTCTTCGTTCACCGAAACGGGAACGTGCTTCTGGCCGTTGTAGACACCGAAGGTGAAGCCGACGAACTGCGGCAGGATGGTGGAGCGACGGCTCCACATCTTGATCACCTCATTGCGACCGCCTTCACGAACCTTGTCCACCTTCTTGAGAAGGTAGCCGTCAATGAAGGGGCCTTTCCAAATCGAACGAGTCACTTGGCGTTACCTCTTCTTAGCTCTTGCGCTGATGGCGCGAGCGCAGGATGAACTTGTCGGTCGCCTTATTGGACCGCGTCTTCTTGCCCTTGGTAGGCTTGCCCCAAGGTGAAACCGGATGGCGGCCACCGGAGGTGCGGCCTTCGCCGCCGCCATGCGGATGGTCGACCGGGTTCATGGTCACGCCGCGGTTGTGCGGACGTTTTCCCCGCCACACAGTGCGGCCTGCCTTGCCGTCATTGATGTTGCCGTGGTCCGGGTTGGACACGGCGCCGACAGTGGCCATGCACGAGCCGTGGACGACACGCTGCTCACCCGAGTTCAGGCGCAGGATCGCCATGCCCTGGTCACGGCCGACGAGCTGGGCATAACCGCCAGCCGAACGGGCAACCTGGGCGCCCTTGCCCGGCTTCAGCTCGATGTTGTGGACGATCGTGCCGACCGGCATCGAGGCCAGCGGCATCGCATTGCCTGGCTTCACGTCGACCGCCTCGCCGGCCACGATCTTGTCGCCGGCAGCAAGGCGCTGCGGGGCGATGATGTACGACAGCTCGCCATCGTCATACTTGATCAGCGCGATGAAGGCGCTGCGGTTCGGATCGTATTCGATACGCTCGACAGTTCCGACAATGTCGAACTTGCGGCGCTTGAAGTCGATGATGCGGTACGTACGCTTGTGACCGCCGCCGATGAAGCGGGCCGTGATGCGGCCGTAATTGTTACGGCCGCCCGACTTGGTCAGGCCTTCTGTCAAGCCCTTGACGGGCTTGCCCTTGTAGAGGCCCGAGCGATCGACGATGACCAGCTGGCGGGTGCTCGGGGTTATCGGGTTGAATTTTTTCAGTGCCATGTTTGTTGTCCTCGCGGTCTTGCTCAGAGACCCGTCGCGACGTCGATCGACTGGCCGTCGGCCAGCGTCACGATCGCCTTTTTGACGTCGCTCTGGCGGCCGATCGTGCCGCGGAAGCGCTTGATCTTGCCCTTGCGGACAAGCGTGTTCACGGCCATCACCTTGACGCCGAACAGCGCTTCGACGGCAGCCTTGATTTCCGGCTTCGACGCCTTCTTGGCGACGTTGAAGACGACCTGGTTCTGCTCGGAAGCCATGGTCGACTTTTCGGTGATCGCCGGCGAGACGATCACGTCGTAGTGACGAAGGTCGGTCATTTGAAGCGCTCCTCGAGAGCCTCGACGGCGGCCTTCGAAAGGACCAGCGTGCCGCGGCGCAAAATGTCGTAGACGTTGATGCCCTGGATGGGCAGCACGTCGATGTTCGGGATGTTCGTCGCCGCCAGCTTGAAGTTCTTATCGAGCTCGGCGCCACCGATCACCAGGGCATTGGACAGGCCCAGCGTCGCGAAATTCGCGATCAGCGCCTTGGTCTTGGCCTCGGTCAGCATCAACTCGTCGATGATGATGAGCGACGCGCTCTTGGCCTTGGCCGAGAGAGCATGCTTGAGGCCCAGCGCGCGCACCTTCTTCGGCAGGTCGTGCTCGTGGCTGCGGACGACCGGGCCGTGGGCCTTGCCGCCGCCGCGGAACTGCGGAGCGCGTGCCGAATGGTGGCGGGCGCGGCCCGTACCCTTCTGCTTGTACATCTTGGCGCCGGTGCGGGCGATCTCGGCGCGACCCTTGGTCTTGTGCGTGCCCTGCTGCTTCTTGGCAAGCTGCCAGCGCACGACGCGCTGCAGGATGTCCTCGCGCGGATCAAGGCCGAAAATCTCCTCGGAGAGTTTCACCTTGCCGGCGTCCTTGCCGCCAAGCGTTGTGATCTTGAGGTCCATTATTCCGCTCCCTCTGTGGCCGGGGCATCTACTGTGGCCGGGGCATCGTTCTTGGCGCCATCATTGGTTGCAATGACGCGGATTGCGGCGGGCTTCGGCGCATTGGCCGGCAGCGCAAACTTGGCCGCGTCGCGGACCAGGATCCACGCGCCCTTCGAACCGGGAACCGCGCCGCGGATCAGGATCAGGCCGCGATCGGCGTCGGTCGAGACGACCTCGACATTCTGCGTGGTGACGCGGGTGTCGCCCATGTGGCCGGCCATATGCTTGCCCTTGAACACCTTGCCCGGGTCCTGGCGCTGGCCGGTCGAGCCGTGGGTACGGTGCGAGACCGAGTTGCCGTGGGTCGCGCGGCCACCGCCCATGTGGTGCCGCTTGATAACGCCCTGGAAACCCTTGCCGATCGTGGTTCCCGTCACATCGACCTTCTGGCCGGCGACGAAATGATCGACAGTGATCTCGGCGCCGACATCGATCATGTTGTCGGCGGAGACACGGAATTCGGCAACCTTGGCCTTCGGCTCGACGGAAGCGGTCGCGAAATGGCCGCGCATCGCCTTCGACGTGTTCTTCACCTTGGCAAGGCCAACGCCGAGCTGGACGGCGGTATAGCCGTTCTTCTCCTGCGTGCGCTGCGCCACGACCTGGCAGTTCTCCATCTGGAGAACAGTGACGGGAACATGTTCCCCGGCATCGTTGTAGATGCGGGTCATTCCCACCTTCTTTGCAATCACACCTGAACGCATCGGTTCAATTCCTTTAGAGTTCCCTGTCGGGGCTGTCGCCCCTCCACGCCTCTTGTTCCTTCAGAGTTCCGGGTCGCCCCGCCCCTCTGGTTCCTTAAAGCTTGATCTCGACGTCGACACCGGCGGCAAGATCGAGCTTCATCAAAGCGTCGACTGTCTGCGGGGTCGGATCGACGATATCGAGCAGACGCTTGTGCGTGCGCATCTCGAACTGCTCGCGGCTCTTCTTGTCGACGTGAGGCGACCGGTTGACCGTGAACTTTTCGATCCGCGTCGGCAGCGGAATGGGGCCGCGGACGTTGGCGCCGGTGCGCTTGGCCGTCGACACGATTTCCCGCGTCGAGGCGTCAAGCACCCGGTGATCAAACGCCTTCAGGCGGATGCGGATATTCTGTCCGTTCATGCGTCACTTCCTTGTTCTGGCGCGGCGCGGGCAGCGCCCGCGACAGATCGGTTTAAGTCCAAATTACTCTTTGATGGTGACGACGATGCCGGCACCGACGGTGCGGCCGCCTTCACGGATGGCGAAGCGCAGCTTCTCTTCCATGGCGAT